>JAQXIQ010000043.1 GCA_029007865.1 Bacillota bacterium | reverse complement strand
TCCAATGTTGATGAAATGATAAAGAACAATCTGGTTTACGAAGGATAAACCTTAAATTTCCGGGTAAACTGCAGGGCCGCATTTACACCGCGGTGTAGTGCGGCCCGAACTGTACCCAAAACACGCAAAAAACTCGCCGTAACAGCGCAAAACGGTGCGCTGAAGACAAAAATCAATACAAATAATGCCTGACCTTCGGCACTGCTGCAGCCAGCGCTGATACCGGAGAGGCGAAGAAAGGACAGATTCTATGAAGTGTGCAATCGGAATACGACCCGTTATTGACGGACGATGGGGAGGAATAAGAGAGGGTCTGGAAAAACAGACCATGGATATGGCCAAAGCGGCCAAAAAACTGATTGAGGAAAATGTTTTTTACTCCGACGGAACCCCCGCAAGAGTGGTGATATCGCCCTGTACCATAGGCGGCGGAGCCGAGGCTGCGCGCTGTGAGGAATATTTCGTGCAGGAAAACGTATGCGCCACCCTGAGCGTTACTCCGTGCTGGTGCTACGGCAGCGAGACCATGGATCTGAACCCTCTTACGGTCAAGGCGGTATGGGGCTTTAACGGTACGGAGCGTCCCGGCGCGGTTTATCTTGCGGCCTGCATGGCGGCGCATGCGCAGCGCGGACTTCCCGCCTTCTCCATTTACGGCAGACAGGTCAAGGATATGGATGACAATACCGTGCCCGACGACGTAGCCGAAAAAATTCTGCGCTTTGCCCGCTGCGCTCTTGCGGTAGGGCAGATGCGCTCCAAAGCCTATGTGGCCATCGGAAGCGTAAGCATGGGTATAGCAGGCAGCTTTTTGGATCCGGTAATGATGCAGGACTATTTCGGCATCCGCGCAGAATGGGTGGATATGGTGGAAATACTGCGCCGCATCGAGCTGGAGATATACGACAAGGCGGAGTATGAAAAAGCCCTTGCGTGGGCAACGGAGAAATGCAAAATCGGAGAGGACTTCAACGCCACCGTATGGGGCTTTGGCAGCATAAGCCAAGAGGAGCAGCGCCGTCAGTTTGAGTTCTGTGTGAAAATGACCCTCATTGTAAAGGATATAATGGTGGGTAACGATAAGCTCAATGAAATAGGGCGGCATGAGGAGGCCATGGGCAGAAATGCCATTCTGGGCGGCTTCCAGGGGCAGAGACAGTGGACCGATTACAAGCCCAACGGCGATTTTACCGAGGCGATACTGAATTCCGGCTTTGACTGGAACGGCAAAAAAGAGCCGCTTGTACTGGCCACCGAAAACGATACCCTCAACGGCATGGCCATGCTGCTTGGCAAGCTTGTAACGGGCAGCGCCAGCGTATTTGCCGATGTGCGTACCTACTGGGATCCGGAGGCGGTGAGGCGCGTAACCGGCTGGACGCCGGACGGCAAGGCCAAGGATGGCTTCATCCATCTTATCAACAGCGGCGCCGCAGCACTGGACGGCACAGGACAGTCCAGGGATGAAAACGGCAATTCCGTTATAAAGCAGTGGTGGAATATCACGCAGGAGGATCAGGAAAGAATGCTCGGAGCCGTTAAATGGGCGCCGGCAAACCGCGGATATTTCCGTGGCGGCGGTTTCTCCTCCAGCTTTTCCACGACGGGCGAAATGCCGGTGACCATGATACGCCTTAATTATGTTGACGGCGTTGGCGCCACCATGCAGCTGGCGGAGGGCTATACCGTGGAGCTGCCCCGGGAGGTAAATTCCGCACTGCTTAACCGTACCGACCCGACATGGCCCAGCACCTGGTTTGTTCCGGTGCTTACCGGCAAGGGCGCCTTTACCGATGTTTATCATGTGATGGCGTGCTGGGGCGCAAATCACGGAGCTTTTGTATACGGGCATGTGGGACAGGATCTGCTGACGCTGGCCAGTATGCTGCGCATACCGGTTTCCATGCACAATGTAAGCAGAGAACCCTTCCGTCCTCATTCCTGGTTTGCTTTCGGAACCGAAAGCGCGGAGGGTGCCGATATGAGAGCCTGCGCGTTCTACGGACCGCTTTACAAGAACAGAGGCTGACAGCGTTTAATACCGCGCCGCAGATATCGTACTGCGGCGCGAATAATATTCATGCCTGCCGGCTTATCCGGCATGGGCAAAGGAGTGGTTTTATGCTAAAGAATATATCACCGATCATACCTCCCGAGCTACTAGCAATACTGTGCGGCATGGGGCACGGCGATGAAATCGTCATCGCGGACGGGAATTTCCCGGCTCAGAGCATAGGGCAGAAGGTGGTGCGCATGGACGGCCACGGCGGCGAAAAGGTGCTGGAGGCGGTGCTGTCTCTCATTCCCCTGGATACCTATGCCGATCAGAACTTTCTGCTGATGGAAAAGGTGCCGGGCGATGACTGCCTGACCCCGATATGGGACAGCTATCAGGCCATTGCCGAAGCGGCCGAGGGCGGGAATGTAAAAAAAGGCTTTTTGGAGAGGTTTGAATTTTATAACAGGGCAAAGAATGCTTATGCCGTTATTGCCACCGGAGAGAGCGCTCTGTATGCCAATATAATTATCAAAAAGGGCGTTATCAAACAATAAAAGCCCCGTTAAAAAGACCGGAAAGATTAAAGCATCCGTGCGTATAGGCAGGCGGATGCTTTTTTACAGTATGACGGCGTCGTCATATAAAGGCGATACAAGGGGATTTCAAATAGCTTTTCTTCTATTCTTCTATCGGAATCAGGTTATATTTACCCTTCAGAACCGTGGTGTCCCAGCCCGCTTTATCCGGGTGATAATATACCTTAATATTGCGGTATTCATTTCCCTTATAGCCGGAGTCGTAAATTCCGAATGCGAAATCGCCGTGGGTATGCATGCCAAAAAATTCTGGCGCATCACCTTCAAACACTATTTCGGTTAAGTTTTCACATTTGGAAAACGCGGGAACCAGTACTTTTTTAACGCTGGCGGGAACGGTGACCTTCTGCAGCGACGTACATGAGACAAAGCCGCCGCCTATTGTCTCGGTGCCTTCTTCAAAAATAATGTTTTTAAGGGATGTGTTATAGGCAAAAGTATCGGACCATATATTCGTACTTTGATCCTGAGTGGTAAGTGATGCAGGCATGAACACGGTTTCCAGGGAGGCACAGCCGCTGAAGGCGCAGTTTCCTAACAGCTTGAGTCCTCCGGGGAGATATGCCTCTTTAAGGGCTGTGCATTTCTCAAATGCATTACTTCCAATTTGCTCAATATTCGCTCCGAATTTTACCGTTTCAAGCTCCGTGCAATGATCGAATGCGCATGTCATGATACTGACAACACTGTCCGGAATGTCAATGCTTTTAATGTTTGTATAGCTGAATGCGTATGAATATATTCTCTCTACGGGTATGTTCTCTATGGTTTCCGGTATAACAACATCGGCAGCCGTCCCTATATATCTCAGAATAACTACTCTGTCTCTGTTTTCGCTGATCCAGTAATCAAAGTCCGAGGCTGGACTGGCCTTTCTGCTGCCGGAGGTTCCCGTATCGCACGCGGCAAAAGTAACCAGCATCATAAGTATTAAAGTTACGGTTAAAGCTCGTTTCATATTTTCTCCTTTATATCAAAACCGAATTATTCTTCTATGGGAACCATGGTATAAAACTCTCTCAGCGGAGTGGTGTCCCAGCCTTCTTTGTCGGGATGGTAGTATATCTTTACATTCCGGCATTCCTCGTTGTATTCATCCATGTCAAAATAGTCCCAGCCGTATTTGCCGAACAAATCAAACGGCTTGCGGCCCGGATAGAGACCTGTAATCTTCGGTGCGTCGCCCTCGAATGTTATCTCGGTTAAATTTTTGCAATACGCAAATGCCCCTGCCGCTATTGTCTTCAGGCTGGCCGGAAGGGAGATTTGGGTTAAACCGGTGCATCCGTAAAAGGTGCCGATGTCCAACATCGAAGTTCCTTCTTCAAGAATTATATTTTTAAGGGAAGACGTATTGTTAAAAACCACGGGCTGACGCTCTCTCGGATATAAATTTTGTGTCGTAAGAGAAGCCGGAACAAAAAGGGTTTCCAAAGAGGTACAGCCTGAAAAGGCATCGCGTTCCAGCAGTCTGAGTGTTTTGGGAAGATATACTTCTTTAAGGGAGGTGCAGTTATAAAATGCACGTTCAAGAATACCAACGGTATTAGCACCGAATTTTACCGTTTCAAGGTTTTTGCATTCGCAAAATGCCTCTATTCCGATGCTAACAACGGTCTTTGGGATATCGACGCTTTTTATATCGGAATTGCGGAAAGCATGTTTACCTATGCCGGACACCAGTTTGTTGTCTATGCTATCCGGTATAACAACATCTACGGCCGTCCCTATATATTTTACAATATAAATATCGTCATCGTCCATGTGTTTTTTATATAAAAAGTCTGAGGCTGGGTTAGCCTTTCTGCGGTTTAATGTTCCCGTACCACATGAGGTGAAGGTAAACAGCAGCATGAATACTAAAGCAACGGTTAAAATTCGTTTCATATATATCCCTCTTTGTATAATGACAAATTATTCTTCTATCGGAATCAGGTTATATTTACCCCTCAGAACCGTGGTGTCCCAGCCCTCTTTATCCGGGTGATAATATACCTTAATATTGCGGTAGTCGTCTTCACGGTTACCGGGACCGTGAATCCCGAAGGCGACATTGCCGCTTTTGTACATTCCCACAAATTTCGGTGCGTCACCTTCAAACACTATTTCGGTCAGGTTTTCACATTTGGGAAACGCGGGAACCAGTACTTGTTTTACGCTTGCGGGCACGGTGACCTTCTGCAGCGAAGTACATGATACAAAGCCGCCGCCTATTATCTCGGTGCCTTCTTCAAAAATAATGTTTTTAAGGGATGTGTTATCGGCAAAAGTATCGGACTCCCATGGATCCGTATTTTGATCCTGAGTGGTCAGGGACGCGGGAATGAACACTGTTTCCAAGGAAGTACAGCCGCTGAAGGCGTAGTTTCCCAGCCGCTTGAGTCCTCCGGGGAGATATGCCTCTTTAAGGGCTGTGCATTCCCAAAATGCACCAGATTCAATCTGTTCAATATTAGCTCCGAATTTAACCGTTTCAAGCTCCGTGCAATGAACGAATGCGTCTGACATGATACTGACAACACTGTCCGGAATGTCAATGCTTTTAATGTTTGTATAGCTGAATGCGAATGAATAGATACTCTCTACGGGTATGTTCTCTATGGATTCCGGTATAACAACATCGGCAGCCGTCCCTAAATATCTCAGAATAATTGCTCTGTCTCTGTTTTCGCTGATCCAGTAATCAAAGTCCGAGACCGGGTTGGCCTTTCTGCTGCCGGAGATTCCCGTATCGCACGCGGCAAAAGTAAACAGCATCATAAGTATTAAAGTTACGGTTAAAGCTCGTTTCATATTTTCTCCTTTATATCAAAACCGAATTATTCTTCTATCGGAATCAGAGTATAACGACTCCTTAAGGGCGTGGTGTCCCAGCCTTTTTTGTCCGTATGATAATATATCTTAACCGATTTGCTCTCTTCCGAAGCGTAAGGAAGCATTCCGAAAGGGTCGCCGCCATAGCTGTCAGCGTTAAACTCGGGAGCGTCGCCGTTAAACACTATTTCTTTTAAGTTTATACATCCTAAAAAAGCGGGATCGCCCATTCTTTCTATACTGTCCGGAATAATTATTTTTTCCAGTGAAACACAGTTGAAAAAAGTAGCATAAGGCCCTAAAGTCTTGACTCCGTCTTCAAATATTATATTTTTTAGGGCTGCGGCGCCGGAAAAAGTCTCCATCGACCATACTATTGTCTTTATTGTAAGGGAAGCCGGAATGAAAACGGTTTCCAAAGAAGTGCAGCCTGCAAAGGCTTTGGTTTTCAACATTTTGAGCGTTTTTGGCAGATAGGCTTCCTTAAGTGAGGTGCAGTTATAAAACGCATATTCTTCAATAGCGATAATATTCGCACCGAATTTTACCGTTTCAAGGTTTTTGCATTCGTAAAATGCAGCATTGCCGATACCGATAACGGTATCCGGAATATCGACGCTTTTAATGTCGGAACGATGAAAAGCGAACATATATATGCCGGACACCGGCATATTTTCTATACTGTCCGGTATAATGACATCGGCGGCTGTTCCTATGTATTTTGTAATGGATACTCCGCTGTCGCTTATTTCATATTCAAAGTCCGAGGCCGGGTTGGGGTTTCTGGGCGGCTTGGCCGCTTCCGTATCGCACGCTGCACAAGCAAACAGCATCATAAATACCAAAGCAACGGTTAAAATTCGTTTCATATATATCCCCCTTTATATAATGACAAATCAATCTTCTATCGGAATCAGAGTATAAAGACTCACCGGATATCTTATACATTTGTTAGGCTATATCCAATTATACCATATCTGCATTGCCGTTGCAAGAAGAGCAGTAAATTATGTATGGCTGCCGGGCATATTATGAAGCAAACCCCAAAAGCGTTTTACTTTTGGGGTTCATCCCGGTGCCTTCCGGGCATTTATTTCGGTATAAGGTGTGGAGCTGCGCCTGCCGCAGACGGAGGGCCGTTTTTTACTTGCGCCGTCAGTCTTTAAGCGCAGATAGCTTCCGGAACATATCGCTGAATATGGGATTGCGGTAAACGAAATCGGCGCATTTTATAAAGTGCCGGTTTCTGTCCGTGCTGAAGGAGTGCGAGTCCGTGAGCAGCGGACTGTGCACTATTGTAGCCGGTACCCAGTCAGGGTTAATCAGATAGGCTATAGCCGAGATATCCCATATCTCTTTTGCCCAGCCGTAATGGTCGGGAGAATATGCTGCATAAAGCTCAATCAGAGCGTCGCACAGGGCGTTTTTACCTTCAAGGTGAGCTTTAAGCTCGGGCAGTGTGGTAAGCAGATGGGAAGAGACTCCCATGGCCGGAATATGTACAAGTGCGGCGCCGCAGTCAAAGAGAATGCGGGCTGCGGCTATATCCTGGCTCAGGTTAAATTCGCGGGCCGTACACCAGTGCATCGGGTTTCCGCCCAGCCAGATGATAACCATGTTTTTTATTATGGAGGGCTCAAGGAGTATTGCGGAGGCAATATCGGTGGCGGCGGCAATGCATACAGCGTAAAGCGGATTTTCCGGGCTGTGCGCCTTGGCGCGCTTTACAAGGTCGCGGGCGGCCGGGCTTTCCACGGCGACATCGCCCGAGGGCAGAAAGCTTTCGGAGCCTTCAAATACATTGACCTTACCGGACAGGTGCATTTTAGCAAGCAGACGCAGTATTTCCGCGTGACTCTTTTTCATGCCCTCGGCGGGAGAGGATACGGTCTGGTTCAGGAACGGAGCGGCGTAAACAGCCTCGACATTCAGGCGCTCTTTGGAACAGAGAGCGTATGCCAGCGCGAACTGGTCATCCACCTCGTTAAAGGTGTCGGTATCCAGAATCATGTCAAGCTTTTCGGGGCGGAGCGCAAGCAGGCGCAGTCGCTCCGTGTCATTGAGATATTGCTTCATATAAGTCAGTGCGGCTCTAAGAGCCTTTCCTTTCAGGTATATTGGAGGCATTATACCTGCCGTGAGCCTGGGCAGACGGCAGACCTTTATTCAAAACATGTAAATTATATTAAAGTGCGCCCGCCGTGTCAACGCAAAGACATATTCAAAAAACATATATGCCCATATAAAAATCAGTAGCGCCGCTGCAGACTGACCGGTTGCGGCCGCAGCACAAGAGCCATGGTGCCGTCATTGCCGCTTGGTGACAGGCAAACGATAAGGGAGCCTCCGGACAAACGGAAAACTCCCTTAACAGAGATACTATTTGACTATAAAGCTGGGATTGAAGGCATAAACATTTCTGCAGTCCAGACTGTCCACCACATCGTTCATGGCTTCGCCGAAACGCTGAAAATGCACGATTTCGCGTTCGCGGAGGAAGCGTATGGGGTCAATAACATCGGGATCGTCTACAAGACGCAGAATATTGTCATAGGTTTTGCGCGCCTTCTGTTCCGCCGCCATATCTTCAGCCAGGTCGGCAATCGGGTCTCCGGAGCTCTGGAAGCAGGCTGCGGTAAACGGGTCTCCGCTTGCACTGCAAGGGTATATGCCGGTTGTATGGTCCACAAAATACGGCTCAAAGCCCTGTTCCTTTATCTGCGCAGGAGTGAGATTCCGGGTCAGCTGATATACTATCGCGCTGATGATCTCCAGGTGTGCAAGCTCCTCGGTGCCTATATCCGTAAGCAGGCCTACGACATTTTTATCGCTCATGGTATATCGCTGAGAAAGATATCTCATGGAGGCGCCCAGCTCGCCGTCGGGGCCGCCGTACTGGGTAATGATTATTTTGGCGGCGCGCGCATCCGGCTTGGCTATGCGTACCGGGTATTGCAGCTTTCTTTCATAATTCCACATCTGTCATGCCTCCCTCTCCCATGGCCACGGCAGCTCCGCCCATGTCCATCTATTATTTCCCGCCGCGCTTCCCAGCGTCAGAGGGCCGTATTGTTCCTCGTATTGTTCCACCGCGTCTGCCAGCATGGGGACGCATTTTCTGAAGTATTCAAGAGCTGCCTGGTCGTCAGGATGTGTGTCCAGAAACAGCGCGACATCATCCAAGGTAAAGGAAAGCTCCATGATTTTTTGCATTAATGACTGTCTGTCCATAGCCTTTAACCCTTTCCTTTCATGTTTTCGCCTCGGGTGCAGCTGCCCGCTCCGGCGTCCGCAGTATATCCGTTATACGGCATACTCAGGCTGCAGAACACCGTGCCCGTTCTTAAAGCCCGCTCCGGCGCCAGGGGCTTCTCCCATTGCTGGCGTCTTACAAAAGGCACGGCCAAAGGCGGCTCTTTGCAGAGCGGCTTTTCTGTGTACGGCATGTTATAGATATCCATAATTATTACCTTTATCCGGCAAAGCCGGATGTCCTTTCTGTCAGATAGCGGGCAGAAAACAATGCTTTCATGCCCGGTTTTACAAATGTCCGTATGAGTGCAAAGGAGCGCTTACGGCTCCCGCATTATCAGTATACTGATGTAAGGGGATTTTTGACACATCTTGAGGCGGTAAAAGAGAGGGAAATGCGGTTGCCCGGTTAAAACAAAAAACGGGCTTTTTCACCGTTTCGGATGAAAAAGCCCGGAATGTCAGTGCCCGGAGGGCGGCTTTACGGGTTGTACGGTTCCTCTGGGGTGATGCGGAGGAGCATATATCGAATACAGCTTTAACGGCTCCTGCCCCGTATTGATAATGTTGTGCCAGGTTCCCTGAGGAATCATTACGGCATAGCCCGGCCCGGCATCCTTTACAAAGGTAAGGTTATCCCGGGTCTGCCCCGTTCTGACCACCGCATGGCCCTGCTGTATGCGTATAAACTGGTCGGTATCCTCGTGCATTTCCAGCCCTATGTCTCCGCCTGCCGGTATTGACATAAGGGTCACCTGGAGCCTGGCACCGGTCCATAAAACGGTGCGGTAATTGTCGTTTTTTTCGGTGCGTGCGGCAATGTCTGTAATGTAGGGCTGATAGTCGCGGCTCTGAACCGGATAAGAATTCGGACGCCTGCTGCCCGGCCATTTTAGCATGATCATCATCCTTTCTGCTGCCGTATTTTCCGTTGCAACACGGTATGCTTATACATAATATGCCGCAGCAGGCGCAAGGGATATATGAAAAGATGCGCCCGGTCTTGCCAGGGCGCATCTTTTCGGTTATTTATGAAGAAGTTATATTGAAGAGCTTATTTTCTCTTGCGGATGAACAGCAGAGAGCCAAGGCCGGTAACGGCAGCGGCGGCATAAGCCACAACGCTCAGGTCGGCTGTGCCCTGGGGGCCTTCGCTGTAAGCCACTATTTCGCCGAAGCCTGCGGGAGCGCCCAGGCCGAGCACATATATCGGAGTAGCGGGCGGATTAACCGTTACATCAAATGCGGCGTTGCTGCCGTCGTTGACAATATATGCATTGAAGGGAATGTAGATATATCCCTCAAAGCCGGCGGGTACAATGATAATACCCTGGTTGAGACCTTCGCTGAACTCGGTGTTTACGTTCTGAGGCTCGCCGGAGAGCGGGCAAAGGATAACCGGCTTACCGGTTGCCAGAACATGGTTTGCGCCGTTTGCACCGTTAAAGCCCATTGTAACGGCTGCAGCTTCGTTGCCGGCTTTGAAATAGAAGCCCCATCCGTCGCTTTCCTTAAGGATGTTCATATGTTTCTCGGTAAAGTTGGGGAAAGCGCCCCAGTTGTTAGAAGCAAAAGTAATCACTCCGTTGTTAACATTGACATTGGCGCTTCCGCCGGAGGGGTTCCAGAATCCCAAAGCGGTATCGGTGGTATCGCCATTGGGCAGCGAATTAAAATCGTAGACCTGCTTTACCGTTATTCCGTTGGGGGCAACGGGAGCAGCCATAGCCGTAATGCCCAGAGCAAGGGTGAGAACTACGGCCAGAAGCAGTGCGGAAATGTTTCTTGCTTTTTTCATGTTTATTCCTCCTGAAATAATTGATATTTTAAAGTCGTCTGGGACTATAAAAACCGTTTTCGGCTATTACTGCGGATTTGCCAGGCAAAACTCATCAAATACGATATAGTCCGCGCTGGTAGCGTCATCGAAGCGGATATCCAGGCTTATCTGGTTTACATTGAGCATATCGGCTTCGGTAAGAGTGGTGCCCTCCCACCAGGGAAGCTGTCCGTCAAGGGGATAGTAAACCCATCCCGCAAAGCCGGAGGGGATGCTCACATGGGTATCGCCGGTGCCGTTGGTGGCGTTGATAAATGCCGCGTCGGTGGGGAAGCTGTCCTCGGGCTTGCCGAACTGGTCGGTCAGCAGTGCGCCGTCCGGGTTAAGGCAGCCGTTTTTCAGCTCGGGGGTAACAAGCACTACGGCAACCGAAACATCGGAATCGCCGATGTTGTTTATCCAGAAGCGCAGATAGCTGTAATCGGCTACCGCGGCCATACCGCTGTTAATGTTGCCGTTGTCGGCATTTATCTGGCAGGATATAGTGCCGTGCGCTTTTTCGCAGTCTATCACAAGCTGCAGCGCACTGCCGGACTGCACTCTGTCGCCCATTACGGATTCGGCCGCAGGCGGGGTAAAGCCGTAGGTGGACAAGTCATAAAAGGAGACCGTAGAAATGCCGTCCTCAAAGCTAAATAGAAGCTGTCCTTCCTCAGGGGTTATGCGCTCCGGGTCAGAAGGAACGGACGCCGAGGGAGAAGTCTCCTGCGATACGGCCGGGGTGGTCGCGTCTGCGCCCGCTTCCGTCCCGGAGGGCTGTGTGCTGCAGCCGGCAAAGGACAGAATCATGCACGCCGCGGCCGATACGGCCAGCAGTTTGATTAACAGATGATTTTTCATATTGTATAGCTCCTGTTCTGATTACTCTTTTACAGATGCTATATTAACACAAATTTTAATGAAGTTAAAGAGCGTATGAGATAGTAAAATAATATATCAATATATGATTTTTATATATTTTTACATGGCAAAACGGTGTATTGACCGAATATACTTAATGGCAAAATGGTGTATTGACCGAATATACTTATTGACCGGCGGCCGGGCTGTCGGTAAACTCGCGTATAAACTCTTCGGCAAGCGGTGAGAGAATGTGGTCCTGACAGGAAAGCACCATAAAGGAGGTATCCAGCACATTTTCCTGCAGCCGGGCGAGGCTGAGGCGTCTGGATTCGATAAGGCCTATGGAAAAGGCAAGGCGGTCTATGTCGGGGTTTATCACCCGTACGGCGAAATAGCGGTATTTGCCTATGTTGTTCACAAGACCACTGCGCACCCATTCCGCGCCGCAGTGGATGTTGTCGACATACTGGCCGTCGGTGGGCAGAGTCAGCACCATTGCATTGTCCAGGCCGTTTATGGGCTGGACGGAAACCGAGGACAGACGCTGCCCGTACACCGACATATCCTCCATGCGGTAATCGTCCGCGATACTGCCTACATAGGCAAAATCGTCCAGCATAAGCGCCGAGTCCGGCAGAGCCTCCAGGCTGTCGGTAAGATATATTCCGCCTATGGCATAGTGCTGTCCCTTTCTGGAGTTTTCAAAGCGGAAGTCAAAGAGAAGACTGGTTATCTCGGACAGACTGTCCAGGCCTATACGGGCGTCATAGTGCACCACTATGGGCAGTGTGGCGCTTATGTCAAGAGGGTATAAAAGCCAGCCGTCAAAGCCCTTGGGCAGCATAACGGAGCATTTGGATTTGTTTTCCGTGGCAAAGCAGGCGTCGCAGATTTCGGGATAGACCCGTTTTCCCTGGGCGGTATATACTTTGACGCGCTCGGTATTAAAATAGGAGCGCTTGTCCTCGTGAATATAATACAGGTACCGTTCCGCTATCGCAAGAGGCACTATTGCCGCACCCTTGCCGCACAGGGCCAGGTTTGCCGCGGTTTCAAACTGCTCGCACTGCGCGCTGATAACCGGCTCAAAGCCGTTCAGGGCGTAGACATGCCGAATAACCTCGGCTGAACGCTTGGCAATGCACAGCGGAATGCCCTTGAGTGCGGAAAACGGTATGGAGGCGTCTTCAAAAAAGTTGAGCTCGCGGTTATAGAGCACCGCCATGGGCTCGAAGCTTTTGAAATGAGTGCGCATATCCTGCGTGGGGGCCACCATGGAATTGATTATTCCCACATCCACGATGCCGCTGCGAAGGGCGGTCAGCACCTCCGCGCCGGATTTTTCGAACAGCTCGTATTTGACATTGGGATAGCGCCGCCCGAAACGGCAAAGCTGGTTATCCATAACATTGGAAATGCAGGAAGAGCTTATGCCCAGCCGGAGCACCCCTCCGCCCCCGGCGGAGATCTCCTCTACGCGGTCCTTCATTTCGTTTTCCAGACCCAGGATCCTGCGGGCATAGCGGTAAAATATTTCACCCTCGTCGGACAGGCTTACCCCGTGCCGGCTCCTTTTGAGCAGTACACAGCCCGCTTCGTCCTCCAGGGTTTTAAGCTGCAGCGAAAGGGCGCTCTGCGCAATATGCTCCCTTCTGGCGGCGGAGGATATGCTTTTTTCCTCAACAACGGCTATAAAATTTTTCAGAAACGAAGTATTCATCGCAAATTTCTCCGGTAAAAGGTATTATCCGTTTTTTTGAATGCTATAATCGGAAATCTGTATATGCATTTCTAGTATAAATAATATACAATATTATCAGGCAATTTTCAATATAAAAATTTCTGTGCGTGATAAGATTTTTATATGGAGAGTTCACGAAAACCGTTAATAACTGCGGTATAGGGCCAAAACATACAACGGGAGGATAGGCTTTTGAGGAGGAGATTGAAAATAATGTCGCTGTGCATGTGCCTGCTGATGGGGGCTTCTTTTGCCGGGTGCGACTCGGTTCCGACCGGGACACAGCAGCCGTCGCCGTCGGTTTCCACCGGTACTACGGTGGATATCATAGAGCCGACTGGCGAGTTTGTCCAGCAGCCTTCGGTCAGGGATTATTCTTATATGTGGTGGAAAAACGGCTTTCTGCCCACCGGCGGAGCGCAGCTTAATGTGCAGACGGGCTATTACGGAATGTCCATACAGCCCAGACGCGGGCAGATATCCACTATAGGCGCAATATCCGCCGAGATACCCCAGGAGCAGGCGGGCGCGCAGGACGATGCTTTTATTGATTCGCTGAGCGTGATAAAAAAGATGGATTACAGCGTTACGCTGGGGGGAGTGAAGAAAAAGCTGCGCGGGATTACTCCCATAGATTATGAGAACGACATTACCGTTTCCAACTGCTATAACGGCGACACCGCGGTTTCCAGAATAATAGAAACCGGGAGATATATGCAGTGCATAGATATAATGAACCTGGAATTCGAATCGGAAAAGGATGTCAGCGGCAGGGTAGAGATAGCCGCCATGCCCAAATATCTGTCGCTGGAGTTTTCCCTCTGGAGCAGGGAGGGAGCGTACGAAGGCGCCGGCCTTGAATACTCCATGACACTGGGGGAGAGCTATATTTCCTTCCAAAAGAGCGATGACGGCCGGGTTATTACGGCAAAGGAAGCGTCGGGAAGCGGCCTGACGGTGGTGCTGCCCGAGATAACCGGCGCATCCATGTCGCTGGATGAGAACGGGAAGAAAATAACCGTTGTGCTATCAGGCATGAAGCTTAAAAAGCGCAGCTTCAGCGGCGTAAATGTGATAATCATTCCTTCGGTAAACGCTTCGCTCTCCGATGCGGATGAGTATTACAGAAACGCAGCGGCCGTCGGCAGTGCGGTGCAGATACATCCCAAAGAGGGAAGAGAGCAGAAGGTGGAGTTTACCTCAAAGGGATACCTGAGCATATCGCTGAACAATATGCTGACATATATGGGGCCGGACTTCAATCAGGAAGAGCGTCTTGACGAAATGGACCGTCTTGCCTTTACCGTGGAGAACAGCTCCTCCTCCGCCATAAAGATTCCCATCCAGTTTTTAAAGACCAACAAGCTGGGAGTGCTGGGCTGTTCGCCGTTTCTGCGTGACGCGGAGACCGGGGAGCCCATAGGCGTGCAGGTTCAGCTGAGCAAAAACTGGCATGAGCCGGTAAATTATCAGCCGGATGACCCCAAAACATGGCTGACCGGGTACTGGTTCCACGGTTACACCTATTTGGAGGTACCTGCCAACAGCAGCGTAACCTATGAGTTCACCATGACCTATGCCAAGTGGGGCGGAGTGTTTGCCGCCAGCCATTCTCAGATTTGCCTTGCGGGTTGGGGCGGCAATTATCAGCAGTGGGAGACCAGTTCCATAGGCTCCTTCGGAGAGTCCTTCTGCTATGAGCCCGAGATTACCCACGGCCGCGGTTTTATCGATGATATCCGTCCTCTGCTTGTGACTTCTATTTACGGAGGCAAGTATAACTGGACCGAGAATATTGGGGGAGGAAATTTCCTGGTATACTATCCTACCGTGGGGGGGCAGCGCCAGAGCTCTGCGCAGGTAAAGACTCAGTTCAGGAAGCAGGGCCCCAATCTCACCGAGGTTATATACCGTGGGATTACGCAGAACGGGAAGATCGAATACGAGTACACGGTAAATCTGCCGCGCACAGACGATGTTTCCCGTGCATATCACACATTTAAGTATACTTTCTTAGAGGATACCGAGTTTGACAGGCTGGCATTCTACCAGTTCGGCGCCGATTATTTTAACGACAATCATTACGGCACCATGGCAGTGGGCAATGACGACGGCCCGGTATCGCTGGATATAGGAGGGCAGACCTATTCCGGAGAGTTTGCGCTTCCCGTCATGGATAAAGCGGCTTATATAGGCAGCCAGGACAAAATGCAGCGCGTGGATATCGGCGGCGAGGGCTTATGGGTGGCGTTTATGGGCTATGAGCCTGTAGGCTACAAGACCGTTCCCGGCGGCAACCGTATGCTCAATGTGATGAGCTATCAGGCCACCATCAACGGAAAGGAATATACAAAGCCATCCCTGAGCTTCTATCACACCATGGACGGAGGAATATATCCCTGCGTTGCGGTGGAGATCAGCCCGCCCGCCGAGGCAGGGAATGTCATCAAAAAGGGCAGCGTGGTCTGCGGCACCGTGGAGTGGCTCAACATTCCGGTACAGAAGTCGGATTATTACGGGCCCAGCAGTGTAATTGCCGCAATACCGGCGGAGGATTTCAATACATATAAAGCCGCGTATGCCTACGCAAAGGGCGGTAAATACACGGTTACCGCGCAGATAGGCACGGTGGAAAAGAATACTCCGATATATGTGCGCTGCGCCGACGAACAGGCCGCGGGACAGACCGCCGCACAGATTACCGTTACCGGCGGCATGGGCTATGTACCCCTTACCTTTACCGGCGTAAAGCATTACTCCGGTTACCATTTGGAAAAACAGACCGAAGCCGGATGGGAAAAGGTGGACCAGTCTGTGTACGGAAATGATTACTGGCAGGCGTGGTATGACGGAAATACCGGCAGATATGAACTTACCTATAATGTGGAGCATTACGGCAAGGGAGAAACGGTGGTCTATCGCCTTGTAAAGGACTGAAAATACCGCATAATACGGTATGAAATAAAATAAAAAAGGAGAAAAAACAGTGAATAAGAGAAAATTTATTGTTGCGGCAATATGCCTGCTTGTGTCGCTGCTCATGCTTGCGGCATGTCAGCCCGGCGCGGAGACGTCCGGTACTCCGGCGCCCAGCCCAACACCTACCGGTACCGTGCAGCAGGATATTGCCATGAAGGCCGGCGATGTATACAAGATATTTTTCTGCGAGACCGTTACGGAAAATCAGTGGGTGGACGGTGTAACGGGTATACGCGCCGATGAAACCCGCCAGAGATGGCTGGATTTCCAGAAGCAATACGGCGTAACGGTGACCTGGATTGCAAGCTCGTATGCCGATACGTGGATTACCGCGGTTCCCGCTGCGGCTGCTGCGGGCGAGCCTGTCTGCGATATCTTTGATTTGGGCGGCCCCTGCTTTATACCGCTGTGCATCAATCAGGGAGGAGTTCCCGCAGCTACTTATTATGTCAATCTGGACGATTATTCGCAATATACCAATTTTGACGATAACGGCTACTGGAACCAGTCCGCGATTGAGGCGGTAGGGTATTATAACGGCGCTTTGCATGTGGTCGTGCCGCAGGATATCGGTATCGGTGCCGCTTCGCTCAGCCAGGTATGCTTCTTTAACAAGGATCTGCTTGCTTCGGGCGGACACAGCGCTCAGGAGATATATGAGCTGTACAAAAACGGAGAGTGGACCTTTGAAAAATTCCGCCAGATCGCTATCGATTGCTCAAATATCGACAGAGACGTTTACGGACTTACCGCGACCCGCAACTATCTGAGCGTATACAGCCTGATCTGCGCCAACGGCGGCAGCGTGCTTACCAATAACGAGCAGGGTATACCCGAGTTTACCGCCGATTCCGAACAGGGCCTTACAGCGGTGAATTTCTTCCTTAAAATGTGCAGGGAAGACAACATAGTGCTGCTGGATAACGGCTACTGGCAGGAGGAGGCCCCGTTCTTCAAGAACGGCAGAGCCGTGTTTATGCTGACTTATGCAAACCGCGTAAACGAGAACGAAGCAAGCGGCGGAGCACTTTATCAGGACGAAAATATTAAATACGGCATAGTGCTGCCGCCCAAGGGACCGGATGCCCAGGATTACAGATCGGACAAAAACTGGTATACTCCCTTTGCGGTATTCAAGGGTCATGATAATACCGCCGGAGTTGTGCAGTGTCTAAGCATGTATATCTGTCCGGAATATGCAGTGGACAGCCAGGAGGCAAAACTGCTTATGGAGGCAGAGGGCGGTGCATATTTCGATGATGAGGAGTCCATACAGACACTCTTCGACGCAGTGGAAAAGAATGTTACCACAAGCTATATGGCTTACTGGGACTTCGGCACAAACGGAGTGGGCTGGCTTACAACGCTGCCCATGGATTCCTGGATCAAGGGCGAAAGCACTCCCGAAGTGGACTATGCTGCCGGAAAGGACGCCGTAAATCAGACCATTGCACAGGCACTGGGTGCCAGATAAAAAATATACCGCAATACAGGCATTCCGGAAGAGCGGCGCGCATTGATCGCACCGCTCTTTTGCAGCTTGCGGAATAGCTCGGACTTAGCAGTAATTTTCTAATTATTGACATAAGGTGTTCGGTTATGTTATTATGCAAATAAGAACCTTGGAATATAAAGGAGGTTGATTGAAGAATAAAAAACACAACAAAAGTTTTGAAAAAGATTATGGGCTGGGTGTTTACGGCATGTATATTTGCAGAAAGCTATCTGGCTGCGCTTTTGGGGCTGATGTTTTTCAAGCCCGGTCGTGATTTGCAGGGGCGGAACCGATTTTTTATGTGATAATGTGGTATTATTTGCTTTCCGGTTTGTTGGCAACGCCGTTTATTACCGGATGTGCAGGGCAAAAGCTTACAGGGGTTAAAAAGGGGCTGTATGCTATCATCGGTGCGGCGGCATGGCTGGCAGGAGTGCTGGTTGCGGCGCTGCCGCAGTTGATACGGTAATCTGCCCTCTGGCGGTATTCCGCACAATAGAATACATATATTCAAAAACCGGACCGGAAGCGTCCGGTTTTGTGCAATCTGCCCGTAAAAAGCGGTATTGCGAACCCGGTCTTCTGGGTTTTTGCCACGACCGGCAAAGGAACTACCAAAGGGCAACGGATGTCAGGATATTATTACCTGTAAAAAAATATTAAGTTATTACACCAAATTGTAATATTAGTATTGAAATTTACTAAATTATCTGTTATTATACAGACAGTGACGCTTATTGGGGGGATAAATATGAAGCGAGCGCTGTCTTTTTTGTTATGCGTACTATTTGCGGCGTTGTTTTTAATCTGTTCTGCTGCCTCGGCAGTAAGGGTTTCGTCGGGGGACGCCCAGCTGATGCTGGACGGAAAAATAAAGACCTGTTGGGAATTTGACAACGGCGCAAGCGCGGTATTCCAGGTGCCGCAGGACAAAAGCTGTTTGCTGCTGCGCTTCAGAAAGGAAGAATGCAGCTTTCAATATGCCGCTTCTGATGCGGCGGGAAATGTTGTGGCGCAGGATGAGGTGTTTACGGATAAGATAGAATACTGTCTTGTGTGTCCGGAGGGATGCTCCCGGATAGAGCTGCACTTCCTTTGCTCAAATGCGATATGCAGCGCCGATTTTTTGACCGCTCCGAAGCATGAATGGCTGGACGCACCGGAGCAAACCGACATTCTGCTTATAAGCGCTCATCAGGACGACGAACTTATATTTATGGGCGGGCTTATCCCTTTGTTTGCAGATGCGGGTAAAACCGTGACCGTCGCATATACGGCGGGAAGCAGCCGCACCCGCATTGATGAGGCGTTGGAGGGACTGTGGCGTGCCGGAGTAAGACACTACCCGGATTTCCTGCGCTTCCCGGATTATTACCGCGAGCAAAACGAGCTTGAGGAGATATGGGGCGGACACGAATACATACTGGGGCGCTTTGTGGAGCTTATCCGCAAACGGAAGCCGAAAATTATTGTCACGCATGATATTAACGGCGAGTACGGACACGGTGCGCATATATATACTTCGGCACTTGTGAGGGAGGCGGCAAGGCTTGCTTCGGATATAAATGCATATCCGCAAAGCGCACAGGATTACGGAACATGGGAGGTCAAAAAGCTGTATATCCATCTGTATGCGGAAAACAGTATAAGACTGGATTATTCCAAGCCGCTTGAAATGTTCGGGGGCAAAACCGCGGCGGAAATGGCGGCATACGGATATACGGCGCATGTTTCGCAGCGCAAGGGTCAGGATAAACGCTTTGAAAATGCAATCGGCGGCGTTAAATACGACAGCAGCCTGTTCGGCCTGTATTACAGCACGGTGGGCTATGATACGGAAGGCTTTTTTGCCTCGATAGATGAAAACTGCGACTTATCTCTTACTGCCGCGGAGCATTGCTGGAGTGTCAAGCTGCCGCAACGGGAAGACCGGACTTCAACTCCCGCGCTTGCGCTCACGCCCACCGTTAAAGTAACACCAACGCCGTCACCTTCGGTCAGGGTGACGGAATCTGTCTCCCAAACTCCGACGGCAACCGCGGAAACGGCGCAAAGCCCGGAGAATACGGCGGCGACCTTCGTGACGGCGCCGGCCGGAGTGACACTTTGCGGCCTGCAGAGTCTGCACAGGCGGGGTTCGGGTCTCCTTCGCCGGGAGAAACAGTTTTGCCGGAAAAAGCGGCATCTTCGTTGCCGTGGCTTGCAATAACTGTTGCTGCCGTTCTGATTATTTCGGTTTTTGCAGGCCCGGCAGTTATAAAGGCTGCAAGGGGCGGGATAAACGGACGCAAGAACTGACGGGAATGCCCGGAGCGCCGCCGCCGGGTGCGTAGGGCGATATGTCCAAAAAACAGATATGTCAATAGCGAATGCCTCGCGTCATTGCTCGGTTTTATAAGACCGGGGCATATGACGCAAGGCATTCGCTTTTTTGTATGGGGGCATCTAAATAATTAATGCTTCGGAACTGTAATTGTGATATTATAATGACAATACAGATCGATCTTAACTAACCGTGAAAGGAACGCTTGCATAAGCGGCGCAGTAAAAAATGAAAAAGATAGTTGCATTGCTGATTTTAACCGCATCATTCCTATGCGCATGTCAGCCCGGGGACATCGGTACTTCCGAAATCCCCGGGTCGGTGACCAGCACTACGCCGGGCGCGGACGGCGGAACAAACGCCTATGAGGAGAATAACGGCAGAAACATAAATTACCTTTGCGGTGTGGATCAGTTCGGAAGAGCGTTCATGCCGGTTGCCGGAACCAACGACAAGCAGGTGGGGGTCTATTACTTTTTGTGGCACGGAATGGACACAAAGATGACGGGCACATATAACATTACGCAGCTGCTTGCGGAGCATCCCGATGACCTGTGGAATCCGCAGGGGACCGAGTTAAGCCCGGTGAATACCTTTCATTACTGGGACGAGCCGCTGTTCGGATATTACCGCAGTACCGACAGATGGGTCATAGCCAAGCATATTGAGATGCTGACCCTGGCCGGGGTGGATTTCCTTTATCTGGACGCTACCAATGCCGACCCGTATTATGAGAGTTTCGACGACCTGGCCTCGGTACTTAAGAGCTTTTACAATGCCGGCTGGGATGCGCCCAAGGTGGTGTTTTATACAAATTCATATTCCATACTGACCATTAACCGGATATACGAAAACGTATATAAAAAAGGCAGATATGACGATGTATGGTACCGTCCTGACGGAGTGCATCCCATGATAATAGGAAACTATACCGTAGAGAGCGACAAGGCCGAGGCGGCTCTGCGCGGGGATTACAGCTATGAGCCGGAGCCGCTGTCCGCGGAGCTGACAGAGTATTTTGATCTGCGCGAGTCACAGTGGCCCAATGAGGGGTACAGGTATAACGGGATACCCTGGAACGAATGGAGCTATCCTCAGCCGCTGCATAACGGCGTTATGAATGTTTCCCTGGCTCAGCATCCGCAGCTGCCCTTCAGTAATTCGATAAAAAACAGGAACCTTAACTGGGGTCGGGGCTACGATTTTAAGAATAAAAAGAATGTGGCGGAGGACGCATGCAAGGGCACAAACGCTCAGAGCCAGTGGGACACGGTGCTTGCCCGCAAGGACGACGTACACACCGTTACGGTGACGGGCTGGAACGAATGGACAGCGATTAAACTGGTGGACGGAGAAAAAGTGTATTTTGTGGATACCGCGACAGAGGAGTTCAGCCGGGATATAGAGCCGCCCAGAAACGGAGGCTATGAGGACGCATTTTATCTGCAGCTGTGCGACAACATAAGGCGCTTTAAGGGCCTTGAGGGGGAGATAGCCCGTCCGGC
>JAQXIQ010000042.1 GCA_029007865.1 Bacillota bacterium | reverse complement strand
CCCCCACTGAAACTGTTTCCGATACTGCTACTGCCCACCCGGTGGGCACAGAAAGCGCCGGTACCGTGCAGGAGAGCGCAACGGCCGTGACGGGCGGAGCTGCAAATCCTTCGGCTACTGCTGCGGGCACTCCGGGCACTCCGGACAGCAAGCTGCCCATAATTGTTTTTGCAGTAAGCGCGATTATTTCCGTTGCCATAGTAACGGCGGCACTGCTGATAAAAAAGAAAAAATAAGTCCGTCACCTGTGTGCGGGTTTTGAAAAAATAAAAGGAAGGTGTTATGTAATGAAAAAAACGATAGCCTTGGCGGCGGCGTTATTGCTTATGCTGCTCGTGCTTGCGGGCTGCAGCGAGGATACCGCTACCGGAGGCATTCCTACTCCGACTCCGTCTTCCTCGGCAACTTCTGCCGCGGAAAAGACAAATGCCATAAAACCGGGAGACGTCTACCGCTATTATCTGTGGAGCACGGCGGATGAGGATAATCCGTTTAAGGATGCCGGCGCGCGGAGCGAGAGCATGAAAGAAAGACTGGAGGAGTTCCAGACAAAATACGGTATTACAATTAAGTATGTTGAATCCACAGGCGGATATGAATGGTATGCTCTGCCGCGCTCTTCGGCGGCAGCCGGAGAGCCGATATGCGATATATTCAATGTGGGCGGCCCGTATGTGGTGCTGGGCACATATTTTTACGGCGGTCAGGCCGGACAGTGTATTATACCGCTTTCGGACTACAGCGATGTCGCGGATTTTTCCGATCCGGAATACTGGGATACTCAGTCGCAGCAGTACTGTACCTTTGACGATAAGCTGTATTGCGTTGTTCCAAACGGCATAGGTGCGGATACGGTGCTTAACAATACGGTTACTCTGTTCAACAAGGATATACTTAAGGATAACGGCTATACTGCGGATCAGCTGTATGCCTGGAGCGAGCAGGGAGAGTGGACATGGGAAAAATTCCGTGAGGCGGCGCTTGCCTGCACCGATCAGGCCAGAGGGGTTTACGGTACCGCCATCGGAGATAATGTTGCGCTGGCTTCGGCATTGATAGTATCTAACGGAGGCGCATACTTTGAGAATAACGGCACCACCGATGTGTTTGTAGGGGACAGCAGCAACGCTCTGGAAGCGTGGAATTTCGTTATAGGGCTGGCCAGGGACGGAGCGGTGGAATACTCAGGCGCGACCGAGGCAAACCTGTTCGGCACCAACAAGGTGGCAATGCTGGTTACCACTATCTCCAGACTGGCGTCGATATATAAGTATCTGAAATGCGAATACGGCATAATCAACCCGCCCAAGGGACCGCAGGCTCAGGACTATCTGTCCGAGATGAGCTGGTTTACTCCGATAAGCGTTATGAGGGGAGCCAATAATCCTGCAGGCTGTGTGCAGGTGCTCAATGAATACTTCAGCCCGGTTTATGCAAAGAGCAGTGCGGAAAACAAGATTCTCATGGAATCCGAACTGATGTCCTATCTCTCTGATGAGGGCAGCATGAATACCGCTTTTAATATCGCGAATTATACCTCAGCGCAGAATTATTATCTGTATCAGATGGTGGAGGACGGAGATACCCAGATGCTCTCCTATCTTTACGGAAATGCCTGGGCGTTTATAAGCGGAGAAACCACTCCGGAGGTGTTCTATGCATCCGTAAAGGACACGATAAACACAATGGTAGCTTCTTCACGGTAAATCGGGGAGGCATAGCCGCCCGGGTTTATCTTTAATCTCCTTTGAAGGCCGCAACGAAAGCTGCGGCCTTTTTTAGTCCGTGCATGAAAAAGCGCAGCGAAAAATGCGGCTTAGCCTAAAAGACCGGCTTCTTTAAGCAGCTGTTTCACCTCGGAGGGCTTCAGCACCCGGCCGGAGGCTGCAACGGTTTCGTTTATTACAATGGCGGGCATGCTCATTACGCCGTATTGCATAACCAGAGGCATATCGGTAATGTATTCCGCCTGCACATCCAATCCGGCCGCTTCTATGGCTTTTTTGACATTTTCGTACTGCTGACGGCAGGATTTGCAGCCTGCTCCCAGCACCTTGATACAGCCGTTGCCGGCCGCCTTTGCCGTGCCGTCTGCGGCAGTCTTATCCTCCGGAGCTTTTTTGCAGAGACATACGGGGACCGGTTTTTTACCTTTGAGATTAAACAGTGACATAATTACCTCCTGATATTGAGTTACAGAATTAAGCTCTGCACAGCGTTGAAGAAATAGCCTACTATTATAATTCCGGCTGTGCATATTGCTATAAAAATGCCCAGAAGCTTGGGTTTTACCGCCTTGCGGAGCATGATCACGGAAGGGAGAGAAAGCGTTGTAACCGCCATCATAAAGGATAGGACGACGCCCAGCATGGAACCCTTGGCCAGCAGTGCTTCCGCAACCGGGACGGTACCGAAAATATCGGCGTACATCGGTATGCCCGCCGCAGTTGCCAGAAATACGCCAAACGGGTTTTTATCCCCGAGCAGGTTTACGATAAATTCGTCCGGTATCCAGTTGTGTATCACGGCGCCGATGCCCACCCCGATAAGCACATACGGAAAGACCTTTTTTGCCGTTGAGAGTACCTGCTTCCATGCGTATTTTATCCGCTGTTTAACGCTTGGATGCTCCTGGGGAGCGTCACGCAGCTGAGTGCTGCGGATATATTCCTCCACCTGGTTTTCAAGGTGCAGCTTTTCAATAAGAGTACCTCCGGCCACTGCGATGACAAGCCCCAGTATCACATATATTACCGCGACCTTCCATCCGAAAATGCTCATGAGCAGCACAAGGCTGCCAAGGTCTACCATGGGTGAGGATATGAGAAAGGAAAACGTCACGCCCAGCGGAAGCCCTGCGCCTGTAAAGCCTATAAACAGCGGGATGGATGAGCAGGAGCAAAACGGCGTCACCGTTCCCAGCAGAGCGGCAATTATATTGGCGCTGATGCCGTGAAATCTCCCTAGTATCCGTTTGGTTCTTTCGGGAGGGAAAAAGCTCTGGATATACGAAATAATAAAAATAAGCAGCCCTAATAGCAGCATGATTTTGACGGTATCAAATATAAAAAACTGAACGCTGCCTCCTATTCTTCCGGAGGTGTCCAAGCCGCAGGCGTTAAGGAGCGAGCCTATAAGCCTGTATAGCCACATCATGCCTAAAATCTCGTTTTGTATAAAGCTCCAGATTTCAGTCATTTGCTCTCTCCTTTGCATTCTTCGCCGCTATGGCATTCAACGGAGGAAATATAACCCTTGAAGGCCCTGAATGTTTCGCAGCAAAGGGAATAATGCGTCCATTTGCCTTGCCTGCGGGCTTTTACAAGACCGCAGCCGCATAGTATCTTCATATGATGAGACAGAGTGGGCTGTGTTATCTGAAACGCCTCCAACAGTTTGCACCCGCATTTTTCTCCTTCGGAGAGCATTTTGATTATTCTGAGCCTGTTTGCGTCGCTAAGCGCCCTGCAAACCAGTGCAGCCTCGTTTTCCGTCATTATTATATCGCCTCGCAGTTATACCGCCTCGCATAGATGATCATCTATGTTTATTATATGCGATACATAGATGATTGTCAATATATTTGTGCGCAGCGGAAACCAAACGGACATATCATGCAATAAATCCGCGCGGCAAATAAATGCCTGGTTTGTCCGTGATTATTCGTATTCTCCTTTGCCGTGTTGATGGAAGATATAAGCATTACTCTGATACTTGTGCAAGCGGAATCAAGCGTTTTGTATTCGCTTTCGGTAATGTAGTTTGTTTTATACAATAACTCTAACCAATATCCCGTTTCGTTTGCTTCCTTGAGTGCAATTTGAAGTTTGGCAATAAAATCTGCCTTACCGTGAGCATACTGTGCCTCACGGATATTGGCGCCAATCGAGGTGCCGCTTCTGCCTATTTGATTGGATATGATGGATTCTCGCTTTTCCTTTAAGGATTTCACAAGATTTATGATTTGAACCGCAAAATCCATGGATTGTGTGCGGAGTTTTGAATCGGACATGATATGCACCTCACTTTCGCCAATATTATACACATACTTACAAATATTTCAATAGTTATGTTGCGGCTGTGCCGCAGTGAAGTTATGCCTATCGGCATAGTGAAGTTGCTCCTTCGGAACAGTGAAGTTAAGTGTTCCGCATATCGTGCCGAAGGCACACTTCACGCACGAAGTGCGCTTCACTTGCGA
>JAQXIQ010000041.1 GCA_029007865.1 Bacillota bacterium | reverse complement strand
GCAGCCAGCGCCTTGACGATATCTCCGGAGAACTTAATACCTCCGTCGGCAATTATCCTCTTGCCCAGCTTGTCCGCGGCCTCGGCGCAGTCCATAATGGCTGTCATCTGCGGCACGCCTATACCGGCAACAACGCGGGTGGTACATATTGAACCCGGGCCTATACCCACCTTTACGCAGTCCGCACCCGACTTGATAAGGTCTTCCGTGGCCGCCGCCGTTGCGACATTTCCTGCAATAAGCTGCAGATCCGGATACTTGCTCTTTATCCTTTCCACCATTTTAAGTACGCCTACGGAATGCCCGTGCGCGGTGTCCAGAGCCACTATATCTACATGGGCGTTATAGAGGGCGTCCACGCGCTCCATCGTATCAGCAGCAGTTCCCACTGCAGCCCCAACCAGCAGTCTGCCCTTGCGGTCCTTAGCACTGTTGGGATACTGTATGGCTTTTTCGATATCCTTGATTGTAATAAGGCCCTTGAGGTTATAATCCTTATCAACGATGGGGAGCTTCTCTATCCTGTGCCTGCGCAGTATCTCCTTCGCCTCGTCCAGAGTCGTGCCCTCCGGTGCGGTTATAAGGTTATCCTTTGTCATAAGGTCGGATATAGGCTTGGTAAAATCGGTTTCGAATTTCAGGTCACGGTTGGTCAGGATGCCGATCAGCTTGCCGTTTTCCGTAATGGGCACGCCGGAGATTCTGAAGCGCTCCATAAGTTCAAGCGCATCGGAGAGCTTATGGTTGGCCGAAAGATAAAACGGGTCGGTAATAACACCGTGCTCCGAGCGTTTTACCCTGTCCACCTGCATGGCCTGCTCGGCGATAGGCATATTTTTATGAAGAATACCGATGCCGCCTTCGCGAGCCATGGCAATGGCAAGCCTTGCCTCGGTAACGGTGTCCATCGCTGCGCTCATAAGCGGAATGTTCAGCTTTATTGTATCTGTAAGACTGGTTCCCAGCTTTACCTTATCAGGGGTTACCTCACTCCTGCCGGGCACGAGCAATACATCATCAAATGTCAAAGCTTCTCTTATCTCCTTCTTCATATTACAAAACCTCACAAAAAATTTATTGATTAAACAAGGATACCTTTCCCTGCCTTGCGGCATAAAAGATATACTGTTGTGCAATACCCGCATTGTCTCCGAAACGCTCCGCCGCAAAAGCCTCTATCTGGCTGTTTGTACTGCCGCATTCCGGGTACAGACTGATCATGGCCTTATGTATCCAGGTGTCCACCGGGAAAGCCGAAAGATGCCGTAATCCGAACAATAAAATGCAATTTGCAACTTTTGGGCCGATTCCCCGAACATTAAGCAGGGCTTCTCTGGCTTGATTATAATTCATTTCCCGAAAGTTGTCCAGTAAAAGCGGCTGTTCACAAACCGTTTTTGCGCATTTTTCCACATATTCCGCACGGTACCCGAGCCCCAGCTTTTCCAGCTGCTGTGCGGATGCAGCGCTCAGCTCCTCGGCCGACGGAAAGGCGTAAAACCGCTGCCCGTAGGCTTCAAACTCCCTGCCGTAGTTCTCGCACAGACGCCGGATTATGCCCTTGATTCTGGTAATATTGTTGTTCTGGGAGACTATAAACGAAATAAGCACCTCCCACAGCTCCTGCCGCAGCAGATGCATACCCGCCCCCGCCTCCACACAGGGTAATATCGCCTTATCGCGCGAATACCTCTCCTGTATTCCGGCATAGTCGGTATCCAGATCAAAATATTCCTGCCAGAGAGCAAAATCCTCCCTGCCGCAGGCAAAGGCCACTCCGTCCCGGCACTGCCTCAGTCTGAGCGCCCTGCCGAAAGCCACTCCCTCAAAGCTGTCCTGCCCGGTCTGCGTCCATCTGAAGCACTGCCCGTTGTTGAATGTATTTACCAGACTGAAGCAATCGGTTTTATAAAAAAACTCATCCATACTTTTAAAAAACGCCCGCAGCAAAACTGCGGGCATGTCTATTAAACTATCTTTTCTTCCTTGGGGTAAATGCTGACCTGTTTCTTTAGCTTGCCTTTATGCTCAAAGCGCACAACGCCGTCAACCAAGGCAAACAGCGTATCATCGCCGCCGATTCCCACATTCACACCGGGATGTATCTTTGTGCCTCTCTGGCGCACAAGGATGTTGCCGGCCAGAACAAACTGACCGTCGGCTCTCTTGACGCCGAGTCTTTTGGACTCACTGTCACGGCCGTTCTTTGTGGAGCCCACACCCTTTTTATGAGCAAAGAGCTGAATATTCATACGGAGCATCTACAACACCTCCTCAATTAGCTTTAAATACTTTTTGTTGCCCTCCCTGAATGACTTCAATCCAAGGAGCATTGTCTCTGTGATGGCCCTGACATCCTCTCTTGCGGCATCCGCACTGCAGAGCTCGCATTCAAGATATCCGTCAGTCATGTCAACCTCGGGATTCACACCCGCATACTCGCACAGCCCTACAACGGCGGTCTGCAATATTGCGGATATAGCCGCGCAGTAAATATCGGTACCGTATTCCCCGCCGGCATGTCCCTCAGCACAGAAAGCACGGATGACGCCATCACCGTTTCTGTTAATTACCACTCGTACCATAGATATTAAAGAGTGATTTTGGTTATCTCAACCTTGGTAAAAGGCTGACGATGACCCTTGATGTTTCTGCTGTTTTTCTTTGCCTTGTATTTGAAAGTGATAACCTTGCTCTTCTTTCCGAAGCCGCGAACCACTCCTTCTACAACAGCGCTGTCAACAACAGGAGCTCCGACTTTGACATTCTCGCCGTCTATAACCATGAGAGCGTCGAACTTAACCGTGTCATCCGTCATGGCGTTGAGCTTTTCGATGTAAATAACATCGCCTTCCTGCACGCGGTACTGCTTACCGCCGGTTGCTATTACAGCAAACATTGTGTAGCACCTCCTCTACATCATCTCGCTAAGAATGGGTCCTGCAGGCGCAGAGTTAAAACCGTACTTAAGCGGCTTGTATAATATATCATATCATGCGGCAATTGTCAACAAAATCTCTGAACATCGGAATATCCGGCGTATATTTCTTCCTCCGATAAACGCTCTATGCGGGTGTCCTCAATATGGCATGTAATATCGCCCTTGACAAATATCTTTCTTCCAGCCCACTGCAGCTTGTCATAATACAAAATATCGCCGTTCATAATGGCATTTTCAATATCGGGATGAACTATCAGCAGTATAGTGTCGGTGGTGCTGTTTTCGAAAATCCTGCTTATCTCCAATCTCAGCGCATGCACCACGGACTCATCGTTAAGCACAAGTCCGCTGCCGGCGCAGTGAGAGCATTGCTTCTGCAGCACGGCGCTGAGGTTTGGACGCACCTTTTTGCGCGTCATTTCCACAAGCCCAAGCCCGGTAAAGCCCACTATGTTTGTTTTGACCCGGTCCTGCTTGACCGCCTGGCGCAGCGCCTCCAGCACCTCCTGGCGGTCGCTGTCGCTCTCCATGTCTATAAAGTCAATTATGATAATACCGCCTATACCTCTTAAGCGTATCTGCCGCGCAATCTCCTTGGCCGCAAGTATGTTTGTCTGAAGTATCGTATCGGCAAGCCTCGTGTCCCCCGTAAATTTCCCGGTATTGACATCGATAACCGTCAGCGCCTCGGTATAATCTATAACAAGGTATGCTCCGCTGTCCAGCCATACCCTTCTTTCAAGCAGCCTGTTCAGCTTGCCCGAGAGCTGGTAATAGGCATATATATCGCTGCTCTTGTCAAAATACTCCACCCTTTGAACAAGCTCCGGAGTATACAGCCTGGTCATATCCACCACCTGCTCGTAAGCGGCCCTGTCATTGATGATAAACCTGTCCACGCTGTCATTAAAGACGTCGCGCAGGGTTGTAAGTATCAGGCTGCTTTCGCGGTGCAGAATGGACGGGGATTTCTGCTGTCTTGCCCCGGTCTGTATCTGCTGCCACTTGCGCTCCAGATACTGCATTTCATACTCAAACGCCTCCTGCGACTGGTTCTGCGCCGCCGTCCGCACGATATAGCCGTGTCCCGGGTTTCTCATGTTCTCTATCAGGCTCTTTAACCGTGCCCTTTCGGCTTCGTCGCTTATGCGCCTGGAAACGCCGACATAGCTCACGGTGGGCATAAGCACCAGGTTTTTGCCCGGCACCGTGATGTTTGTAGTTACCCTGGCGCCCTTGCTGCCCCCCGCTTCTTTAAGCACCTGGACAATGATCTCCTGACCGGGATGAACCAGCTTGTTTATCGGCACGTTTCCTATCTTTTCGCCGACATTGCTCTTTTCCCCCTCAAACTCAAAATCCAGAGTATCGGCAAGAATATCTCCGGCATACAGAAAAGCGTTTCTCTCCAGGCCAATATCCACGAACGCCGCCTGCATTCCTACAATGACATTTTCCACCTTGCCCTTATAAATGTTTCCCACAATGGGCTCAGAGCCCTTTCTTGCGACATTGTATTCCACCGGCTCTCCGTCCTTGAGCAGCACCACTCTTGTCTGCGACGGATGCACGTCGGCAATTATTTCAGTCAAAGCTGTCACCTCCTGCGGAAAACGCGTCAATAATTTCTCCGCCCTGGGCTATATACATAGCGGTCCTTATTATCCTGTACTCCGGAAAGCATTCCAGTCCTCTGCTGAAATACTCCATAAGAGTATCCGGCCGGAGGTTTACGCTGTTTCCAGCGTCCAGCACGCAGTGTATTGCGCCTTCCGAATAATCAAGATTATGTATCATTCCCCGTATATCGGTAGGCTTAACGCCTTTTTTGGTCTTTTTGTTTACCGTTATCTCGCTTGCAGCCGCCGCTGCCGCCACCAGCTCGGCTATAAGGCCGTCGGCGCTCCTGTCCGTTATCTCAATGCTGTATTTCGCCCTTGAAACCACCGCCATAAGGCTGGGATAGCCCTCAAAAATTACTTTTACGCCCAGAATACGACAGCCTTTGGGCATAACGGCATTAAGCCTTTCCTTGATCATGCCGCAATCAAGCTCGCGATCAAGGCGTATCTCGGCATATTCCGCCATGGATAAAGCTCCGGTGGGCAGCGCACAGGCAAAGCCTATCAGCATATGAGGGTTAAAGCCGCAGGAATAGCTCACCGGCAGTTCTGCCCGCTTTACGGCTCTCTGGAACATCCTGAGTATATCAAGATGGGAAATATACCTGATGTTTTCTTCCTTGGTGAATTTTAATATTGCTCGCACGGACACTTACCTCCCACCAGTTTGTTCATGCCGCAGCCGGTGCAGCCTTTGCGGCAGTCCGGCGTGGTCTCCCCTGCCAGAGCACGGTTGTATTCTCTGACAAAATACCGCTTGTCCACCCCGCAGGATACCGTGTCCCACGGCAGTACCTCGTCCGTTTCTCTCTGTCTGCAGGCATAAAAGTCAATATCCATGCCGCATTCATCAAACGCCTCCAGCCATTTTGTATAACTGAAGTATTCATTCCAGCCGTCCAGCTTGCAGCCCTTTTTGAATGCCGTGTACAGCACCTTTGACATTCGCCTGTCGCCTCTTGCCAGCGCCGCCTCTATAAAGCATACCTTGCTTTCGTGGTATTTGTACTGCACGCCCTTTATCTTTCTCAGCAGCCCTTCCAGATAGCGCCGTTTTTCCGTTTGCTCCTGTTCGGAATTCTGCGCGCACCACTGAAACGGCGTAAAGGGCTTGGGGACAAAAAAGCTGGTGGAAACAACCACACGCAGTCCCTTGGTGCTGCCCGTTATCTCTTTGTAAATATCCGTGCAAAGCTGGGCAAGCCCCGCTATGCCCGCTATATCCTCATAGGTCTCTCCTGGCAGTCCCAGCATAAAATACAGCTTGACGGCGCTGTATCCGGCCTTGAATACGCCGCGCATCGTGTTTTCGAAGTCATCCTGGGTAACATTCTTATTTATTATGTCGCGCAATCTCTGAGAACCCGCCTCCGGCGCAAAGGTCAGGCTGCTTCGCCGCATCTCGTCCGAGACAAAGGCAGGGTCAAAGGAATCCAGCCTCAGCGACGGCAAACTGGCGGAAATATGCTTTCCGGCAAAATCGGCGGAAAGAGCCGCCGTAAGCTCGTTAATACCGCTGTAATCGCCCGACGAAAGCGAGGAAAGCGATATTTCGTCGTATCCGGTGGCTTTTACGGTCTGCTGTGCCATATCGCGTATCTTGTCCACGCTGCGCTCCCGCACCGGCCTGTATATATACCCGGCCTGACAGAACCTGCACCCTCTTGTACAGCCGCGGCATATCTCCAGCGTTATGCGGTCATGTACGGTTTCGGTAAACGGAACTATCGGCGCCGTCGGCACAAAGGTGTTTTCAAAGTCCCTGACCACGCGCCTTACCGCCTGTTCCGGAACCCCCGGCCTGTTGGGCTTTATCGCCTTTACGGTGCCGTCTGCATTATACTCAACATCATAAAACGAGGGTACATAAAAGCCCGGCACCTGCGCGATCCTGAGTAGGAAGCCCTCTCTGGACTCGCCCGAAGCCCTCCACTGCCTGTACGTGTCTATCAGGTCGTGCAGCTCCTCCTCGCCGTCGCCAAGTGCAAAAAAGTCCATAAAATCTGCCAGAGGCTCGGCATGGTACGCGCACGGCCCGCCTGCAAAGACAAAAGGCCCCTCAGTGCGCCGGGACGCGTAAAGCGGTATTCCCGCCATATCCAGCATATTAAGGATGTTGGTGTAGCTCATCTCATACTGCAGGGTAAAGCCCAGCAGGTCGGACTCCCTTATGCTCCTGCGGCTCTCAAGGGAAAACAGCTCTATACCGTTTTGCCGCAGCTGCTGCTCCATATCGGCGGCAGGGGCAAAAACACGCTCGCAAAAGGTGTCCTCCCTTGCGTTGAGCGTGTGATATATTATCTTGCCTCCCAGATGGCTCATGCCTATTTCGTATGTGTCGGGAAAGGCAAAAACAAACCTTACGTCGTATTTGTCCTTAAAAACGGAATTAAGTTCGCCGCCGGTATACCGCGCGGGTCTCTCCACCTTGTCAAAAATACTCTCCAGCATCGGCAATCTCTCTTTCGTATCTTTTATATATATTTTAATCGCACTTGCCGATAAGGTCAACAGTATTTATGCTCCCAGCATCTCTTTAACCGTGCAATCGGAGCTGCGCCGCAGCATTTCCTGCTGTAAAAGCCGCTCGTCAAAGGTTCCGGTTACCTGCATATTGCCGTCCAGCACCTTGAACACATAGTATTTATCGTCATCCTTAAGCAGACGCAGCACTCCGGAGATCTTCATATCCTGCCGTATCGCCAGCTCCTTTACATACAGCGACTCGCACCGGTACTGTGTTTTCTGTCTGTTAAGCAGGCATTTTGCCAGTTCAAAGCGCCCCTGTCTGTACTGATCCCAGGCCGAAAACACCAGAAAGATGCCCAGCATGGGCAGCAGAATATCCGGCTTTCCCACAGCTACGGTATATATCCCCCAAATCACCAGTCCGGTCCCCGCCGCAATGCCCATTGCGGCCACGATCCTTGTAGCGCGGCCGAAATCGCACCTTCTGCTCAGCAATGCGCGCAGTATCCTGCCTCCGTCAAGCGGCAGCACCGGAATAAGATTAAAGCCCGCAATGAGATATCCGTATTGCTCTGCAAGCTCCAACTCATTGGGCATAAGATTCGGAAAATAACAGCGCAGCGTGCAGGCGGTTACGGCAAAAATCAGGCTTACCGCCGGCCCCGAGGCCGCAATAACGCTCTCTTTTACCGGATGTCCTTCAAAAATACTGTCCATTTTTGCACAGGAACCGAAGGGCAAAAGCTCCAGCTCGTAAATCCTGACGGAAAATCCCGCGGCAGCCAGTATATGTCCCAGTTCATGCAGCAAAAGCAGCAGGAATATAACAAGCGCCGTGCTCCAGTAGCCGGATATAAGCCACAGCGCCGCCATCACCGCCAGCAGCGGATTTATTTTTACGGTCACGCCGCAAATTTTGCATATCTTCATTTCTCTTCCTCTTTTTTCGCTCAGCTTGCCGCTCATCCCTAAAACCCGTGTTTTTCCGGCAGTGCGCAGCTAAAAGTATTCCTCCGGATCCTGAGCCTCACCGTTCCTGTATACCTCCACCCGCAGAACGCCCCCGTTGTCTGCGCTGCCGACATTCTGTCCCGGGGTAACTCTTTCTCCCTCCGCAACATACACCGCCGCCAGATTTTTGATTCTGATCTCCGTTCCAAACCCGTTTGTAACCGTCACTCCGTAGCCGAAGCCCTCCTGCGTCACCGCCGCCACCGTGCCGCTGCACGGTGCCTTTACGGTATAAAACAGCTCGCATTTATACTCCGCATACGGCTCCTTGTGCGAAAACTCTTTGATAATTTTTCCGTCAACCGGCCTTTCGTAATACTCTACCCCGCTCTCGCCCTCCACGATAACCGAATCCTCATCCGTCTTTATGCCTATGGCGCGCGCTATCTCGTAAAACTCAAAATCATACCCAAGCGCACTGCTTATTCCGGCTCTGGCCATGCCGAAAACGCCGTCCGCAAAAATCATGCACAGTACAATACCGCAGAACAATGCCGCTATGGCAAGCTTAACCGTCATTCTTTTTTTCATATATTCACCCTCTGTTTGCCCGTGTTCATATCGGGTAATTCCGTCCGGATTTCTTTGCGCATCCGCAATTCCCCGTTCAATATCGCTTCGGTTTCCATCGGTAAATAATATGAAAATAAAGCGTCAAATATGCTCCGCGCCGCGCATTTATATATAATCCTCTCGCGCCTCTCCGCCCGGGTCCGGCAGCCGCCGGGTATTTGTGCGCACAGCGAAAAAAAGAGGGCGCCTACCCTCTTTTGATGTGCTGCTTTTATAAATCATTCCACCGAAATGATATAGTAATAAAGCGGCTGTCCTCCGTCAAACACCTCGATATCCGCATCGCTGCCCGCGCTCCGGAAATCATCCTTGAGCTGCTGAGCCTGCTGCTGCGGGATATCCTCGCCGTAATAAACCGAAACCAGGTCGTTGTCCTCCTCCAGCATCTCCGATATCAGTTCCAGGGCCACCCCGTTGATATCCTTGCCGGATTTAACAATATTGCCGTTATAAAGCCCTAAAATATCGCCCTGGGCAATCGTCTGACCGTCTATAACGGTGTCTCTGACCGCAAATGTGACAAGCCCCGTCTTGACGTCGGATATGGCTCCGCACATATTTTCGTAATTGGTCTGCGCGTCGGCCTCTGGGTTGAACACCAACATTGCGGCTATGCCCTGAGGTACGCTCTTGCTGGGCACAACAAAAACCTTTTGCTCAGTAAAGTTCTGCACCTGCTGAGCCGCCATGATAATGTTTGAATTGTTAGGCAGCACTATCACGGAATCGGCATTGATCGCCTTGACCTGATTGAGTATATCCTCCGTGCTGGGGTTCATGGTTTGGCCGCCCTCAATAATATCGTCCACGCCGATATCCTTGAATATTGCCGACAGCCCGTCTCCTGCCACAACGGCGCTGATGCCGATAGGCTTCCGGTTGGCCGCCCTCTGCGCCATTATCTCGCGGTGCTGGATAACCATGTTTTCTATCTTTATGCCGTCCAGCTCACCCAGCTGAATGGCATACTGCAAAGCCTTGCCCGGCGTATTTGTGTGAACATGGATTTTTACAAGCTCCTTATCACCTACAACCACCAGCGAATCGCCGATCTTGCCCAGCATATTGCGCAGCTTATCGATCTCGTTGTCGGTGACAAAATCATAAAGGTTTTTAATAAAGAATTCCGTACAGTAAGCAAAGGTGATATTCTCAAGGTCGTTCTCGCCGCTCTGCCACTGTGCAGGACTGGAAGGCTGCGCCGCCTCGGCCTCCTGCGCAAATTCATCCGGAATATATTCGCCGTGTATTACCTTGGAATATGCGGTATAGATAAACAGAAGTCCCTGACCGCCGGCGTCCACAACGCCGGCTTTTTTTAGCTGGGGCAGCATCTCCGTGGTTTGTTTGAGAATCTTTTCCCCCTCGGTTAGGGCGGTATCGATAACGGAATAAACGCTGTTGCCGTTTCTGGCCTCGTTCTGGCAAGCATCCGCAATAACTCTGGCAACTGTAAGAATGGTGCCCTCCTTAGGCTTCATAACGGCTTTGTATGCCATCTCCACTCCCTGACGCATAGCGGCAGCCAGTGTGTTTCCATCAACGAGCTCGACATTTGCAAGCGGCATTGCCATGCCCCGCAAAAGCTGAGAAAGAATAACTCCGCTGTTTCCTCTTGCGCCCTTCAGCGCGCCTCTGCTGGCAGCCGCACTGATAGTTGGCACCGTAACATCGGTTACCGCCAGTACTTCCTTGAGCACCGACTTCATGGTAAGGGACATATTTGTTCCGGTATCGCCGTCCGGCACCGGAAAAACATTCAGATCGTTTAACCTCTGTTTTCTTGCCTCCAACATGGAGGCCGCAGCGACAATACACTCCTTGAGCGTAGCGCCGTCAATCATATTTTCTTTCACTTTGCTCCTCCAACCTTACACGCGAACGCCTTTGATATTAACATTGACATTGCGGACATTAAGCCCGGTCATCGACTGTATGCTGTAGGTCACAGCGTCAATGACGTTTTCTGCAACAGCCACCATGGAAACGCCGTACTCAACAATAATGTTGATGTCCACCGTTACATCGTTGCTGTCCGAATTAACCTTTATGCCCTTTGTAAGGCTCTCGATTTTAAGCAGCTCCGCCAGTCCCTCAGCGGCGCCCTGGGTTGCCATGCCGACAACTCCGGCACATTGCATTGCGGCAAGACCGGCAATGGTAGCAATGACGTTATCGGAAATACTGATATTGCCGATTTGGTTTGTAGTCTTGATTGCCATAAATCGTGTCTCCTTCCGGTGTGTGCATATAAAAGTATTATAATAAATGAATACCCGTATATTTTAATGCAAAACTCAAATATTTGCAACCCTATTTACAGTATATCATTCTATTTTTATATTATAGTAAAAATCTCTTGCAAAATATTCTGTTTAGTGCTATAGTATTTGCGTTAAAATTGTATGAAACATACCTAAAGGAGGTGTGCTGTATGGCAAAGTATTGTGAAATCTGCGGTAAGGGTGTTATGTCCGGCAATAATGTCAGCCACTCAAAGAGACACACAAGGACGCATTGGTCTCCTAACATTCAGAAGGTCAACGCTATCGTCGACGGTAGTAAGAAGCGTGTTTGCGTTTGTACTTCCTGTTTGAAATCAGGCAAGGTTCAACGCACCATTTAATTTTATCATTTTTATATCGGTAAATTAAAAGG
>JAQXIQ010000040.1 GCA_029007865.1 Bacillota bacterium | reverse complement strand
TGCCCTTTCGGGCAAGTGAAATCGCTTTGCGGTGAAATATTTGCTCCGCAAATGTGAAATGTCCGCTTGCGCGGACGTGGGCAAATTTCATTTCACATCGAGCAAGGCGAGATATTTCACAATGTGCGGTAGCACATTATTTCACGTTTTGCGGAAGCAAAACATTTCACTATATGCATTTGTGTCTACAAATGCAGTGCTTGTCAAGAAAAAAGGACGAGGAATTTTTGCAATTCTTCGTCCTTTTCCTGTCAGTTCGAGTATACTGCTCTACGGAAGTCACCCCTCGGACGGCCTGCGGGCAGACTGATGCCGGGATTTCTGCTTAAGCAATTGTAACTGCGGGCCTGAGCCTTATTTTTTAGGGACAAGCACGGTCTTGCCGCCCATATACGGCTGCAGCGGCTTGGGAATAAGCACGGAGCCGTCGGCCTGCAGATTGTTTTCCAGAAAGGCGATAAGCATGCGGGGAGGCGCCACTACGGTGTTGTTAAGGGTATGGGCAAGATATTTGCCGTCACCCTGCACGCGGATTTTAAGCCTGCGAGCCTGAGCGTCGCCGAGATTTGAGCAGGAGCCCACCTCGAAATATTTGCGCTGTCTGGGAGACCACGCCTCGACATCCACCGATTTTACCTTCAGGTCGGCAAGGTCGCCGGAGCAGCATTCCAGCGTGCGCACCGGGATATCCAGGCTGCGGAAAAGCTCCACCGTGTATTTCCAGAGCTTGTTATACCATTCCATGCTCTCCTCGGGACGGCAGATAACTATCATTTCCTGCTTTTCAAACTGATGAATGCGGTAAACTCCGCGCTCCTCCAGACCGTGCGCTCCCTTTTCCTTGCGGAAGCAGGGGGAATAGCTGGTAAGGGCAAGCGGCAGCTGAGATTCGGGCAGTATGGTGTCAATAAAGCGGCCTATCATGGAGTGCTCGCTGGTGCCGATGAGATACAGGTCCTCGCCCTCGATTTTATACATCATGGCGTCCATTTCGGCAAAGGACATTACGCCGGTGACCACATCGGAGCGTATCATGTACGGCGGAATGCAGTATGTAAAGCCGCGGTCTATCATAAAATCGCGCGCATAGGATAAAACCGCGGAATGGAGGCGGGCAATGTCCCCGGTCAGATAGTAAAAGCCGTTGCCTGCCACGCGGCGCGCGCTGTCCAGGTCCAGTCCGTCCAGCCGCTCCATTATCTGGGCGTGATAAGGTACCTCAAAATCCGGAACCTTCGGCTCGCCGAAGCGCTCCAGCTCAACATTGCAGGAGTCATCCTTGCCGATGGGTACAGTTTTGTCAATTATATTGGGGATCACCAGCATGATGGAGCGGATGCGTTCTTCCAGCTCCTTTTCCTGTTTTTCCAGTTCGGCCAGGCGGGCGCTTCCGGCGGTGACCTGCTGCTTTACGGCGTCGGCCTCCTCGCGCTTGCCCTGAGCCATGAGCGCGCCTATCTGCTTGGAGAGACGGTTGCGGTCTGCCCTAAGATTATCCGCCTCGCTTATGGCGGCGCGGTTTTGCCTGTCCAGCTCAATGACCTCGTCCACAAGGGGCAGCTTGTCGTTCTGAAATTTGTTTTTGATGTTTTGTTTTACGATATCCGGGTTTTCCCGTAAAAATTTTATGTCCAGCATTTGGAGAAATCCTTTCTGCAGCGGTGCTCTTCAATAAGGACGGAGCGGCACCGCTTTGGTGATTATTTATTCAGGTGCTTGTTTAGCTCTTCCACAAGGGCGTCGGCGTCGATGCCGTGTACGGCGCTGGCCTCCTCCAGAGTCTCAGCCTGAGCGCTGGGGCAGCCCACGCAGAACATTCCGAAGCCGGCAAATACCGCTGCCAGGGAACTATCCTGAGACATTACCTGACCTATTGTATCGGTTTTCTTTATCATACCAAACAGATCCTTTCAATAAGAAAAATAATAAATATAATACGCCGGAAAACGGCGGTTTTATATATTTGGCTTAAGCCTTGCGGCTTATACGGCAGTATTTATGCTGCTGTTTTATATTATACACCATTTTCCGCATATTTTACAATTACTTTTTGCGTCACTTCTTAGCGGCGGGCAGCATAATATTTTATAGAGCGTTTTACAGAGTATTTTGAATAAGTGAGGTGTTTGCCTTGAGGTTTTATCGCAGTATGCGTTCCGTTCCGGAGCAGGATGCCCCGGCTCAGGGAGAACTGTCCGTTACCGTCACAACGGCGCTGGGGGCGCTGCCGCTGCTGGACGCACTGGTTACGGTCAGCAGGAAGTCGGTGCTGCTGCATCATTTTATTACAAACCAGGACGGACTTACGCCGACGGTTACGGTAAGCACGCCGCCGTTAGAGCTGTCCACCCGGCCCGGAAACGAAATGCCGTATACCGAGCTGAATGTGCGGGTGTTTCTGCAGGGCTATTATGCGGTGTACCGTACCGGCATAGAGGTATATCCAAACCAGACCTCATATCTGCAGGTGGACCTGGTGCCTCTCCCGGCGGATGAAAAGACCTCGGAGATCGAGATAATAACCGATACGCCGCCGCATCAGCTGTATTCGGAGACTGGAGGAAGCATAAGTGGCTGAACCGTACATACCCGTTTACATAACGGTGCATCTGGGCAGGCCGGGCAGTGATGCGCAGAATGTGACGGTGACCTTCCCGGAATACATCAAGAATGTTGCTTCAAGCGAGATATACCCCACATGGCCGGACAGCTCCATACGGGCAAATGTCTATGCGCAGATATCCTTTGCGCTGAATCGTATATATACCGAATGGTATCCGTCCCAGGGCTATGATTTTGATATTACAAGCTCCACCGCTTTTGACCAGAACTTTGTTTTCGGCAGGGAGATATTCGGCAGCATAAACAGGGTGGTGGATGAGATATTCAACGATTATCTCCGCCGCCCCGGGCAGGCCGAGCCGCTGCTTGCCCAGTACTGCAACGGTACCACGGTCACTTGTGCGGGGCTTTCACAGTGGGGTACGGTGGGGCTTGCTCAGCAAGGCATGACTCCCTATGAAATACTGACATATTATTACGGTGATAATCTGGAAATAGTCAGGGACGCTCCGTTTTATCCGGCAATACCCAGCTATCCGGGAGAGCCGCTGCGCTTTGGCTCCAGAGGAGATCAGGTGCGCACGGTGCAGAACAGGCTTAACCGTGTCAGCATAAACTATCCGGCAATACCCAAGATAAACCCTGTGGACGGAATATACGGCACGCATACGGAGGACGCGGTGCGGGAATTTCAGCGCCTGTTTGAGCTTGAAGCAGACGGCATCGTGGGCAAACAGACGTGGTACAGGCTTAATTACATCTATACCTCCGTTGCCAGGTTGGCAGAGCTGGTAAGCGAGGGCGAGCGGCTGCCGCAGCAGGACGCGCAGTTTGGCAGGACTCTGACGGTGGGAAGCTCGGGCACGGATGTGCTGTATGTGCAGTATTTTCTGTCGGTGGCGGCGGGCTTTTTTGCCTCGGTGCCGGAATCTCCGGTCACCGGGACATATACGGAAGGCACGGCGCGCAGCATGAGAGCATTTCAGGAAACCGTGGGGCTGGAGCCCACCGGAGTGGTAACCGGGCCGGACTTCCGGCGCCTTTACGAGTACTATGAGGGCATTATCCTGTCTCTGCCTCCTGCCTACGGCGGGTTTGAAACCGCACCGTATCCGGGTTATCCGCTGCGGGAGGGCAGCGTGGGCGACGAGGTGGAGGCGGCGCAGGTGTATCTGCTTACCGCGTCCAAAATGTTTCCGGAAATACCGGCAGTAATACCCAACGGGGTGTTTACCCCGCAGACCTATAATGCGGTCAGGCAGTTTCAGATACTGCTTGGTCTGCAGCCCGACGGAATAATAGGACAGCAGACGTGGGATAAGCTGACCGAGGTGTACCGCGATATCCGGGCTGCCGCGCTTCGTCAGACACAGCAGTATCTGGGCATAGACCTGGGAGCGTGAGATGAATTGCTTTGCACATGCAGTTTATGCCCGTTTTATTGCCATGCGTGAAAGGAGGAAACACTGTGGATTTATTTGATGATACCTATTCCGAGGGGGTGAGAGACCTTCAGACGTTTCTCCGGGTGATAGCGCGCAGCTATCCGTCCGTGCCGTTTCCGATTACGGACGGGGTGTACGGAGACAAGACAAAAAGCGCCGTACGGGAAGTACAGGGAATGCTGGGACTGAGCAGGACCGGCGTTGTGGATTTTGATACCTGGAGCGGAATAGTGCGGCTTGCCGGGCAGGCCGGATATGAACAGACGGAGCCGCGAAGAGCGCGGTTTTTTACTCCGGGGCGGGTATATGCCGCGGGAGATTCCGCGGACTGCGTCCATATAGCGCAGTTTATAATAAACTGTGCTTCCAGGGAGTTTGACAATGTCAGGGCGGTGGAGATAAACGGTGTGCTGGACGCGCGGACTGCGGATGCGCTTATTTTTTTGCAGGAATGCTTTAAGCTGCCGCAAACCGGACAGTTAGACCAGATAACATGGAACCGGCTCAATTCGCTCTATGATAACCTGCGCACCAAAAAGGTGTAGCGAGGCAAGAGCTTTTGCGGCGGCGGGAAAATGCAAGCATGGCTTATAACGCCGCGGCCAACCGCTTTAAGCTCTGCCGCGCCCGGGGAATGGCTCCCCGGGCGCTGTGTTTTGCACCGCGCAAGGAGTGCCGGGGGCGCAAAGCAAGAGGAGCGCTGCGGGCGTGCCGGAGCATCCGATTAGTGTTTTGCGCAAAAAATTCTTGTGTAAAAACCGTTTATGGTGTATTATTATACATAAATATAAACGGTATAATACATAAAAACAAATTACCTATTCATTATCAAGGAGCGAGAATAATGTATCTTATCAAACGGAAGCAGGAACTTAATCCTACCGTTACCCTTATGGAAATAGCGGCGCCGGAGGTGGCGGCAAAGGCCCGGGCCGGGCAGTTCATAATACTGCGCGTGGATGAAAACGGGGAGAGAATACCTCTGACCATAGCCGATTATGACAGAACGCAGGGCACGGTAACAATAATATTTCAGGTAGTGGGCGGCACCACAATGAAGCTCAACACCATGAATCAGGGCGAATATATCCAGGACTTTGTGGGACCTCTGGGCAAGGCAACCGAGCTGGAGGGCATCAAAAAAGTCGCGGTGGTGGGCGGCGGCGTAGGCTGCGCGATAGCATATCCCGTGGCTAAGGCTCTGCATGAACGGGGCGCCGAGGTTACCGGCATAGTGGGCTTCCGCAATAAGGACCTTGTCATTCTGGAGGAGGAATTCCGCGGCGTGTGCGACCGCTACCTGCTTATGAGCGACGATGGCAGCGCCGGGGAAAAGGGATTGGTGACCGACGCTCTGCGCTCGCTGCTGGAAAAGGGCGAGAGCTTTGACCGCGTAATAGTAATAGGGCCGCTTATTATGATGAAGTTTGTCTGCGCCCTTACAAAGGAGTACGGAATAAAAACCGTGGTGTCCATGAATCCCATTATGGTGGACGGCACGGGAATGTGCGGAGGCTGCCGTCTGACGGTGGGAGGCAAGGTTAAGTTTGCATGCGTGGACGGCCCGGATTTTGACGGCCATGAGGTGGACTTTGACGAAGCCATCAAGCGCGGAGCCATGTATCGGCCTTTTGAACAGAAGGCAAGGGAAAGCGCCTGCAACCTGTTCAAAAGGTAAACCGCGGGATGAAAGCTTATGGAGGTAGCGTAATATGGCAGATATGTCGTTAAAGAAAAATGAGATGGCGCTTCAGGCGCCCCAGGAGAGAAACAAAAATTTTGACGAGGTGGCGCTGGGCTATACCGCGGAGCAGGCTATGGCGGAGGCTAATCGCTGTCTGGGCTGCAAGAACAGACCGTGCACAGGCAAATGCCCGGTGAGTATAGATATCCCCGAGTTTATCAGACAGGTGCGCGACGGCGAATTTGAAGAGGCTTACAGGACAATATCCCGTTCCTCCTCGCTTCCGGCGGTATGCGGACGCGTCTGCCCGCAGGAAAACCAGTGCGAGGGCAAATGCGTACGCGGCATAAAGGGAGAGCCGGTGGCAATCGGCAGACTGGAGCGCTTTGTTGCGGACTGGCACAATGCGCACTGTACCGCCGCTGCGGACAAGCCGCAGCTAAACGGACATAAGGTTGCGGTGGTGGGCGCAGGCCCTGCGGGACTTACCGCGGCGGGCGACCTTGCGCGCAGGGGCTATGCCGTTACAGTGTTTGAGGCTCTGCATACCGCGGGAGGCGTGCTGGTGTACGGTATTCCGGAGTTCCGTCTCCCCAAGGCCATAGTCCGGAAAGAGATAGACACATTAAAGGAGCTGGGCGTTGAGATCAGGACAAATACCGTAGTGGGCAGGACAAATTCCGTGGACGAGCTGCTGGAGAGCTTTGACGCCGTGTTCATAGGCACGGGCGCAGGACTTCCGCGCTTTATGAACATCCCCGGTGAGACTCTCTGCGGTGTTTACAGCGCCAATGAGTTTCTGACCCGCATAAACCTCATGAAGGCGTATAAGGAGGGCTCGGACACCCCCATAGTGCGGCCTAAGAGAGCGGCCGTGGTGGGCGGCGGCAATGTTGCGATGGATGCTGCGCGCTGTGCCAAGAGGCTGGGCGCCGAGGAGGTATATATCATTTACCGCCGCTCCGAGGAGGAAATGCCGGCGCGCCGCGAGGAGGTCGAGCATGCCAAGGAGGAAGGCATAATATTTATGATGCTTAACAATCCGGTGGAGATACTGGAGGGCGAGAATCATACCGTGCGCGGAATAAAATGCATAAAGATGGAGCTGGGCGAGCCGGACGCCAGCGGACGGCGGTCTCCGGTTGAGATAAAGGGCAGCGAATTTGAGCTGGAGCTGGACTGCGTTATCATGGCGATAGGCACCAGCCCCAATCCGCTTATCCGCACTACCACAAAGGGCCTGGACTGCGACCGCAGAGGCTGCATTGTAACTCTGGACGAGAGCGGCAAAACCACAAGGGACGGCGTGTATGCCGGAGGTGACGCGGTCACCGGAGCCGCGACGGTCATTCTGGCTATGGGCGCGGGCAAGGCTGCGGCTCAGGCCATAGACGACTATATCAATAATAAGGCGTAAGCGCCATCGCGGCTGAGCGCTGCTTTGTCGCGTAAGTAATGCCTCGAAGGAATGCCCGTAAGGAATGCTGCGGGTTATAAGGCTTATGTTTTTGAGGCGGAGCATGATTGCGGTGTGCTCCGCTCTTTTTGCATTCGGGCAGTAATGTGGCGGCGTTTGGAGCGGCATTAAAAGCATTAAGAGGCTGCAAATATATATAAAAGCGCGATATATAAATGCCGCTATGGCGGTGGTGAGTTTTTTGGCCGGAAAAAGGGAAAAGTGACGGCTTTTGCATTGCTTGCGGCGGCGCTTTATGCCATAAGCACGCCGTTTTCCAAGCTGATGCTTAATGAAGTGTCCGAAGTTATGATGGCTGCACTGCTGTATCTGGGCGCGGCCAGGACAAGCACTTATTATGCCGCCGCGCCCTTTATAGGCTCGGCTATATCGCTTGTGATATTCCGCACCGTTCCCTCGCTTGCCTATCTGATCGCCCTTGCAATAATGATTGCGGGCACTTATCTGTCAGCCTCCGATACAAAAGCATAGACGTCCGTCTGCGCATTGCCGCATGACGCGCGGAGAACGGAGGCCGGGCTACGGCTCCGCAGGGGTATATATATCTATCCCCTCGTTTTCGGTGCGCAAGGCGCGGAACTGCGAAGGAGACATGCCCGTGCGGCTGCGAAAAAGCCTGGAAAAGTGGTTGGCGTCATTAAAGCCGCAGGAATAGGCAATCTGGCTTATTTCCAGATCGGTGCCCTTGAGCAGCTCGGAGGCTCTGTCTATGCGGAACTGTATCAGGTGCTCCTTGAGACTTTTGCCGGTCTGGGCCTGTACCAGACGGTAAAGATGGGAGCGGTTGAGCCCGACATACGAGGCGATCTGCTCTATTTTTATGTCATAATAGGCTATTTCCCTCATGAAGGCAAGGGCGCGCTGCACATAATCCCCGTCGCAGGCGCTGTTTTCCCGCCGGCTGTTAAGGGAGCATAAAAGGGAAAAAAGGGTATACACATCGCTGATGGCGGAAAGCTGTATGTCGGGAGAGCATTCCCGCTTGCCTGAAAGGCGGTCGGTAATGTCCTTTACGGCGCCGTAATCGCACCGGAATACGGGGTTTGCGCTGCTTATCCCGGCCAGTGAGAGCAGACGATGCGCGTCGGTCCCGCCAAAGCCTATCCAGCAGTATTCCCATGGGTCGTACATTCCGGTGCCGTACACCGTGGTTTCGCCCGGGGCTATGTAAAACCCGTTCCCTGCGCTTATTTCAAATTCGCCGTATGTATTTTTCAGGGTACCGCTTCCGCGGGCCACAAAATGCAGAAGATGATGGTTGCGCGACGCCGGGCCGAAACGGTGTCCGCTCCGGCACTGCTCATGGCCGCAGTAGTATACGCACACGGGCGCCTGCGGGCTTTTGTCGCTGCTGACTGACATGTTATCACCTCGTTAGGGCAGATTGCATATAAATTATAGCCAAAACAGCGTAAGAATGCAATATGATTGCTGCGCATACCGGGGCTTTTTGTGCATTTATCTCCCGGTGTATGGACTTTTGCGGCGAAAAATGGTATAATGACACGGAAAGCTGTTAAGGAGATAACATAATGGATTTAATAGTTTGTCTGGACGACCGTAACGGAATGATGTTTAACGGCAGGCGGCAGAGCCGTGACAGAGCCGTTATTGAGGATATCCTGCGGGACTGTGCGGGAAGGCTGTATATAGAGGGATACTCCGAGCCTTTGTTTGCAGGACGCGGCGCGGAATATACCGTGACGCAGGAGCTTGCTTCCGCCGGCGCGGAGGCTTCCTGTTTTGCGGAAAGACCTGACGGGATTCCAGACCGCGGCGCTATACAGCGAGTGACGGTTTACCGTTGGAACAGGCTGTACCCGGCGGATATGTATTTTGCCTCAGACCTTAACGAAGACTTTGAACTGGTACAAAGCTCGGAGTTTGAGGGCACCTCGCATAAAAAAATTACAAAAGAGGTCTGGGAGAGAAGGAACGGGCATGAAAAGTAATATCGGCCGAAAACCGGGCGGCAGGATGCCGGAGGTACTTGCCGCAATTGTAATACTTGCGTGCGTTTTTACGGCGTGTACGGGCGGCTTTACTGCCGCTACGGGGACGGAAAGCGCAATAATTACCGCTTCGTTAAGCACTCCGCCCTCCGGGACGGGCAGGGTTCCCTCGGACACCGTTACCACTTCCGTCACTCCGGGACAGACGGAACGCCCGACGGATGAAGGCGTGCCGGAGTTTTCCGGAAAACCTTATGCGGCGGTAAACGGCAATATCCCGCAGTTTGACCTGCCTGTAACCGAGCCTGTCTCGTATGAGCATTACAGCGAGCTGGACAGCCTTGGCAGGTGCGGAACAGCCGCAGCGTGCATCGGCAGGGATTTGATGCCGGAGGGGGAGCGCGGAAGCATCGGACAGATAAAGCCCAGCGGCTGGCATACGGTCAAGTATGATATCGTGGACGGAAAGTATCTGTATAACAGATGTCACCTGATAGGCTGGCAGCTTACCGGGGAAAACGCCAACGAGAGAAATCTTATTACCGGTACGCGCTATATGAATGTTGACGGTATGCTGCCGTTTGAAAATATGGTGGCAGACTACATAAAGGAAACCGGAAACCACGTCCTTTACAGAGCCACACCGGTTTTTATCGGCAGTGAGCTTGTGGCGCGGGGAGTGCAGATGGAGGGCTGGTCAGTGGAGGATAACGGGGACGGTATATGCTTTAATGTTTTTGTCTACAACTGCCAGCCCGGAATACTGATAGAATACTCCGACGGCAGCAGCCGCCTTGCGGAGCAGGAAACCGCTTCACCGGAGCCCGGGGCTTCTGCTACCGCTACGCCGGAGAGCAGGGATTATATCCTCAATACCTCCAGTAAAAAATTCCATTATCCCTCCTGCCGGTCGGTTGAGACCATAAGCGACAGTAATAAGGACAGCTTTTACGGCACCAGACAGGAGCTTATTGACGCGGGATATTCACCCTGCGGAGTGTGCAAGCCTTAACTGCTCTTTCATCCACAGCGTAAAAGACGCATCGCAATGAGCGCGGTGTTCACAGAACAGCAGGTCACGGCCGTTTGCTCTGCTGCGGCCGCCGTATTTCAGCCCGTTATGTGACAATACGGAGCAAAACGGATTTGCAAACCGGTATCTGAAAGGGGAATTGAAATGCCGAAAGTCAAGCTTACAATTACCGACAGCAATTGCAGAAACGGATATTTCAAAAAAGGTCAGGAATACATTGTCGGAGATATATGTCCTCCGTTATGTCACGAATTATGGAATAATATATATCCGCTTGTTTACGCATTGCGCAACGGAGCCGAACTGGACTACGGTAATACCCGTGCACAAATGTTCGACGCAAAGTGCCCGGATGAATGCAGAGTGAGCATTCACGGAGAAATCACAGACGATTGACGGCTTCCTGCATACAGAACGGGACGGATCCCGGCTTGCTGGGCAGACAAGGGCGCACTTTTGTGCGGGGTAATCGCGGGCTCTGCGTTACTGCGCTGCGGGCAGGAAATTGCATCCTTTGTTTCGCTTGACAGATAATAAAAGGCGTGATAGCAAGTATCACGCCTTTTGACTGCTTTATCATAGCAAAAAATGAAATGAATCAGTGTTCCGCCGCTTTACTTGAATCTACAATGGACTCATTTTGTATGCTGCTTGTATCCTATTGTTTCTTTTTTTGACAAATTCCAATTCCTTAGCCATAAAGTTGAAATAATCGTTTACTGTCTTTGGAAGAGGATTTTTATCAAATTCACCATTTCCAAGCCAAAACAACACGGCTGAATAATCAGGTGAAACACAATCTTGTAAATAGAAATAATCAATATATCCCTCAAAACTAAGAAACAAATCGAAAAAATCTTTATCTTTTACTAATGTATCATAGAGCGGGCTTTTCTCTCCTGAATAGAATCTTCGAATACACTCTAGCGTCAGATCAAATCTATCTTTAATATAAGGACTACAACCTCGAGTTTGGTTGATTCCGCCAGGTCTCTTGGGAAAAATGATTTCGCCGCCTAATGTGTAGGATTTTCTTAAATATGTTTCAACAAAAGATTTCCAATCATCAATTGAATTTGAGGCTTGTTCAATTAGATGCCTATAATTTTTATATCTGAAACTTGCAATAATAGAATCGCTTCCAAAACGAAATCCATTCCATGTTAAATAATTCGCGCCTGATCCTATCACTAAACTCATAATATTGCCATTAGGCAATTGCTTGCTATATAACGCCTGATGATACTTTTGCAAGGTTTTGCTTGAACAGTCAGGATCATTATTAAAACCACCCAATACAATATCATTATCCCAGTAATTATCCCAATAATGCGGCGTATCGGATGTGAAATCATAGTTCGTATCGATGGCGATTTTCATAGCAAAAACTCTCCCGCAAATCGCGTCGTTTGGATTTGTCATCTGTGCTGCACGGCAGCTCAGTAATCGGTTTTGGAAAACTCGTTGTCCAGCCAGGCAATGCGCTCTGTTACCCAGTTTTTCATAAATTCCGCCTGCCCGTCTATGCTTTTAAGGTCGGAAATATAGGAGGGCACAGGGGGGATGCCGTTTTGCAGTATGTCATACACCTTGAAGTTTTCGTCATAAGAGGCGCGGATAAGCTCCTTGGTGCTGTCCACAAGGGCTCCGTAGCTCTCCACTACGCTGTGCTTTTCCCACCAACGGCGGCTCATACGGGCGCGGAAGTCCTCATGCTGCATAAGATATTCAAAATAGGTGCCGTACCTGGGCTGCCAGCCGGTGGTGTCCAGCAGCTCCGGGAAGCCCTCATGGTTGCCCAGACCGCTGTCAAAGTCCCAGACCGGCCCCATCTTCAGCTTGCCGCCGCGGTCTTTATGGAAGTAAATACTGCTGGTAAACTCGCTGTCACAGTTTTTGAACAGGGTTTCCACCAAAAACCAGTCAATAAAGCTGTCCACATCGATGTAATCCTCATAGCCCACGCCGCTTATTATGGCATTTTCGGCGGCTATAAAGTAATCCCTTATATAATTGCGCTGCTCTGCGGTGAGCTTATCGGCGTCCGGGTCCTTAAAGGTCACGCACCAGCCCTGAGGGGTCTGGAAATAGTCGTAGCCCTTGACGCCCTCGGCGCGGAAATCCTTTTCCAGCTCCAGAAATACGCCGATATCGGGCTCGTCGGTGTTTTTGTCCACCGTAAAGCGCGTGGAGCTTATGTCCACCTTATCGCCCAGCAGATAAAGGCCGCGGTACTGTCCGTTTACAAAGACATCCACAAAGCGCATTCTGGGGGAAAACTCGGTGGCGTCAAACTCGCGCGCTATCTCATAGGCGGTATAGTTGCGCATCTGGGACAGGTCCAGGTGTGATGCCACAAGTATCCATGATTTTTCCGCAGTGAGGTCAAGCACGGCGGTCTTTTTGCCGAATTTTATGGTATAGGGCTTTTTTTCCAGCCTGGAGCTGTATGCGCCCCGCACCTTTACTCCGCAGACGGTCTGTTCAAGGTCGGCGCCGTAGGAGGCGCCCCCTGCGCTTATGGCTATGGTGGAGTCGACATATTCCTCCTTGGAGGTAATGGCTTTGGAGGAGGTTATGGCTACGCAGGGCAGTCCGGTCTCCAGCTGCCGTACCGAAAGCTTGTATGTTTTGGTTTCCGAGCCGCAGCTGACCTTTACCGTGCGGGCAGAGGAAAGATCAAGACGGGTCTGCCCGGAGACCACGGCCTCGCCGTCTGCCAGTACCATGCCTTTGGCATCAAAGCTGAGGACGGCATTTTCCAGGCTGATGCCGGGAGGAACCAGCATGGAGACGGTGCTGCCGCTCTTGGTTGCCGGTATATCGCATATAAGGCCGTCATTTAAGGAAACAAGCAGAGAAATATTGTTAAATACCGGCTTTCCGGTATTGCCGGAGCAGTACAGGAGCCCGGACAGATCCAGATTCTCGCCGTTAAGGCGTGCGGAAATATCAAAGTAAGCGTCGCCGCATGCGTGCAGCTCAATATCGTACCACCCTGCCTCCAGATAAAGGGTTACCGTGGCGGTTTCCCGTCCGCTTGACTGCATAAGCTGCCGCCCGCCCAGCATAAGCCGTACCGAGCCGCTGCAGTCGGCGGTAAAGGAGTAATCTCCGCTTTGCTCGGCGTTAAAGAAGGCTTTGAGCACGTAGTAGCGACCCTGGGACGGAGCAAACGGAGCGGAACGCATATCCGGGACAAAGGCGCCCTGATAGGAATATGACGAAAGGTCATCCAGAAAACCGTCCGCGCTGAGACTGTAGGTGCGCGCCGACACGCCGCCCGTCAGGCCGTCCGGGCGTCCGGAGGGCTTGGGCGCTTCCGTGGGCGCAAGCAGAGTCTCGGTCACGGAGGGCGTGGGCGTAGGCGTGGGCGTGAACGTCGGTGCGCCGGACGCCGCGCCGGCCTCCTCTGTGGGCGGGACGAGGGAGGTCTGATATATGCCCCAGCCTATAAAGACAAGGCCGATGACTCCGATGGTGATAAAAAGCAGGGAAAACAACTGTTTCTTCATGGCGCTCTCCGTTCTGCCGTCCGTACGCATAAGCGGGAAACTACGGCTTTCTTAACTTGGTCAGCGTATCTATTTTAGCAAACGGCGGCACAAAATACAATAGCAAAATCAAATAAAAACCCGGCTTTGCGGTTTTTGTGCAGAATGCCCGGTGCAATTACTGCTCCGCCCGGGAGGCAAGCCGGCCGCGGCTGCCGTAAAAGGAGTGTGCCGCGGCCGCCGTTGCGGGGCGCGCGCAATTGTGCTATAATCACGGTATCGGTATAATCGGGCTTCCGGACTTGCGTGCCTGCCGGAATAACGGCTTTTGCAAGGTAAGTCCGGCCTGCGCAGTATGGTAATAAGGAAGTAATAGGGCATATAAAAACAGCCGCGGTCACGCTGCGGCATATATTTTAAGGGGGAAAACACATGAAAAAATGGTTTGCGGAGGAATACAATTTTGAAATCCGGGTGGTCGGGTTTCTGCGCGGCGACCGCACCGAGGGGTACTGCCGCAACGGCGAGGAGATAGGGGACAGGTACAGCTGCACCTACGGCTGTCCGGTAAACAGCGACGGACAGGGGATATGCTCCAAAGTTATGATGATGCTGTACCCGATAATGGAGGCGGTACGCAGCGGCGGAAGCCTTGCGAATATCGGGGGCAGCGGCAAATATGTCAAGGATATCGTTTGCCCCGACGGCTGCGTTATATTCCGTCTTACCGCGGAAAAAACGGGCAACCCTAACTTTTTTACCGGCAGGAAGGATTAACGGCAGACGCCGTCAGGCTTCGTGCCTGGGTATCGCGGGCGCTTCCGTTTACGGGAGCGCCTTTTCTGCGCTGCGGATGAGGCGCGTGGCCGCCTTTGCCATGAGGCGCTGCCCCTCGGGGCTTGGATGTATCCCGTCCGTGCAGAACAGGTCGGTATTCCCGCTGTCGGCGGCAAACGCGCTGCGCCAGTCCAGCAGAGGGCAGCGTTCTTCCTTTGCAATCCTGCTCACCGCCGATGAATACATGGCGTGATAGCGGGATATTACCGATATGTCGCCCAGCCATGAGAGGATGTTCTTTTTATTAAGACCTCTGCTGAAAAATTCAAAGTATTTGCCTGCGTTTATCGGGGGCAGGGTGGCCAGCACGGGCTGTATGCCGCTGCTGCGGGCAAGCTTTACCATGGCGCGCAATTCCGCCTCAAAGCAGTCAAGCGGAGTCCTGGACAAATGCTCCCCCTCCGGATTCGTGCTGATTTCCTTCCAGTTGAAATCCGAATCGTTGCCGCCGAATTCTATAAGGGCTATCGGACAGTCCACGCCGGCTTTAAGGTCTGCCTCCATAAGAGCATGACCGCGCGTGACCGTCATGCCCATCCTGGAGCGGTTTATAATGTTTATGCCTGTTGCCTGCTGCGTCTGAACGCAGGCGCTTTGCGCAGACACCGTGTATCTGTTGGTTTTATCGTCAAACACAATGCCCTTTGTTATGGAGTCGCCCCATATAATGACATTATTTATATTCATGATATCGCCTCTTAAATCGCATTATCTGGTTTTCGATACTATATTAAATCATTATTTTAATTTTGTCAAGGGTTTAGACATATCATGTTGTGTATTATTATTAGTTATGTTATAATTATTATACCGCAATAACGGATAGGGTCGGAGGGTAATACGCTCCGGCAAGGAGGCTGAATATGCAGGCTATCGATGAGGTAAGCAGCTTTGCGCAAAGCGCGGGCGAGTACGGCGGTGCGCCGTGGGAGATGCTCCCGGATATAGGCTTATACATGGATCAGGTCATTATGTATATCAACAGACAGCAGGAGGCTGTAAGCGATACTCCCATGACCGGCAATATGGTCAACAATTATGTAAAGGACGGCCTTGTGCGCAGGCCGGAGCAGAAGCGCTATTCACGGGAACACATTGCGTCTCTGCTTATGATAAGCGGCCTTAAGCCGGTACTGCAGATGCCGGACATTGCCTGCCTGCTTTCCTCGCTGGACAAGCGCTGTACAGCCCGCGAAAGCTATACGGATTTCTGCATCAAGCAGTCAGAGGCTCTGAGCCAGGTAATGCAAAGGGTGGAGGAGGCCTGCAGCGACGCCCGCAAACACGGTCGCGCTCAGCTGGAGGAGCTGGCGATGTCCCTTGCGCTGGAGGCTTCGGCACGCAGGATAGCCGCAGAAAAGATACTGTCTCTGCTCAAGGAGGAACGAGAAAACCCCGATGCCTGAATTTTCCGTTGTTTTAACCAGTGTTCTTACCATGATAGTGCTGCTCGTGCCCGGAGTGATATTCGAGCGGTTCCGTCTTGTTCCGGAGGACTTTACCAAGGGACTGACCAATTTTACGCTGTATATTGCTCAGCCCTTTATGATAATAAATGCTTTTCTCAGGGTGTTTGACAAAGAGATTCTGCTCAATCTGGGCGTGGAGCTTCTGCTTGGGATTGTGGGATATGCGGCGGCCTTTATCATCATCTGCTTAATGTTTAACAAAATGCCGGAGGCCAAAAAGGGCGTACTCAAATTTATGATGCTCTTTACAAACGCCGGCTTTATGGGGCTTCCGGTGCTTAAAAGCATATTCGGCGCTCAGGGCGATATCGCGGTGCTGTACGCCACCGGCGTCATAGTGTGCCATAATGTGCTTACCTGGACTGTAGGGGTGCGCATGGTCACTCCCAAGGGGGAAAGGGGCGGCGTCAGAAAGGTGCTGCTTAACCCCGGAGTTATTGCCTGCGCGATAGGAATATTGCTGTTTGCCACCTCTGCCGCGGATTTTATGCCGCAGTTTGCTATGGATGTGACGCAGCTGCTTGCAGGCACGGTAACGCCGCTTGCCATGTATATCGTGGGGGCACATCTTGCGCATTTTGATTTCAGGGGCATTTTCCGTTCCTGGCAGCTGCTTGTGGCCGTGGGTATGCGCCTGTTTGTGCTGCCCTGCGTTATTTTCTTTTGCTATTATCTTATCAGGCTTACCGGCATTCTGCCGCAGGAAAATATGCTTATTGCGGTGCCCTTTCTGCAGCTTTGTATGCCCTCTGCTTCCGTCACCACCATGATGGCTCAGCGATACGGAGGGGACGCCGCCTATGCAAGCGCCGGCGTGAGCATTTCCACGCTGCTGTCCTTGCTGTCCATCCCGGTTATGAGCCTGCTGCTGTCCCTGCTCTGAGCGCAGGCTGCGGCGATTTGTAGGAGTTTGCCCGGCAATAGCGGAGCAAGCTCTCTTTTTTTCTGCTTTACAACGCTTCTCCTTATTACAGGTGCAGATATTTTCTCTCGCGGTACTTTCGCGGAGTGATCCCGGTATGCTTTTTGAAAAACAGGGAAACACCGGATGCCGACGGGAAGTTCATCATGCGCGCAATTTCCGCCTCGCTGTAATTTTCGCACAATAGCTGACATAAGGCCTCCAGACGCAGCCTGGCCAGGTACTGAGCCGGGCTGGAATCGGTATTGCGCCGGAATTCCCGCTGCAGATGCTCTCTGGAGATCCCGATTTCCTCGGCAATGGAAAAAATGGTGGGGTTTTTCATTATATCCCGTCTGGCAATACGGCAAAACTCCGTTACATAGAAGCACGGCTGCTGCGAGCGGAGCATCTCCATAAGCCGGAAAATAAAGGATGTGCCCATATCTCTGGTTAGCAGAGGCCGGGATAAATCCGCGCACAGCTTCTCAAATGTACCGGCTTCGCCGGACAGATCGTAGACGACCTGCCTGTCCAGCAGCTCCTTGGTCAGCACTCTGGTGTTGCCTCCGTCAAAGCAGATCACCACAAACTCCCAGGGCTCCGTTCCGTTTGCGGGATAGCCGTATCCGGAGAGAGGGTCGTTAATGATATTAAAAAACCCCTGTCCGGCCGTTGTTTTATATGCTTTTCCTTCATATATTACCTCTCCGCTGCCCTGCACGGTATAATGAAAAATGCAATGCTGCTCGTTCGGGCGTTCCGTTCCGCGGGAACGGTAATCCGTGGAATTAACGGCGGCGTGGTAAATCTCCGTGGGCCTGGGTAAGGCCCGGCAGGGGTCGGCGACTTCGATCCGGGCATACGCCTTAAGGAAAGAAAACATAGCGTTTACCTCACAAATATAAAAGTATTATCACATACTGCTGCTATGAGCCCATGTTTTGTTGTGTTATACTGTAAAGCAGTGATATAAGTATATCACAAATTAAAAAAACTGGAGGCTTTTTATGAAGGAAATAAGAAAATTGCGCGAGATTATTCCGGCTCCGTTTGCGGACTGCCATGACGGCGAGGGTACTCTGCTGTGCCGTTCTCTGCTGGACGGACTGGGCAGCAGTAAGTTCCCCTTTATGCACTCCGACGAGATGCCGGCAGGCGTTTCGATAGGGGTTCACTCCCATACGGAGAATGAAGAAATCTATTATCTGCAGTCCGGCAAGGGGGTTCTGACCTTTGACGGGAAAGAGTATGAAATGAACGCGGGCGATATTTCCCTGTGCGCCGACGGGCACAGCCACGGCTTCCGTGCCACGGAAAACTGCATTCTTATTGTAGTTGCCAGCTACTGAAAGGAGAAGGGCTATGATTAATATCGGTATCATCGGCATGGGCGGAATTGCGAGATTATTGCATATCCCGCAGATGCAAAGCAGCGGAAAGTTCAAAATCCGTGCGGCGGCGGATATCCGTCCCGACGACGGCAGCGCGGCAAACATGGGAATAGAAAACTACTACACGAATTATAAAAAGCTGTTGGCCGACCCGGAAATTGACGCCGTGCTTATCAGCACCACTCATGACCTGCATCGGGAGCATTGCTGCGCCGCTTTTGAAGCGGGAAAGCATGTTATCGTAGAAAAGCCCATCGCCAGGAATCTTGAGGAGTCCTCAAGGATTCTGGAGGCTGCGGACAAGGCGGGTACTGCATTTATGGTGGGCTTCTGCGAAAGGTTTGATCCCGGCCATGTGTATATCAAAAACGTACTTAGCAGCGGAAAAATCGGCAGGCTGCTCTCTGCGAGGATTGATCACTATCAGAACTTCAACCCCGCCCCCGACAGTTGGTGGAGAAGTACCGAAACGGTGGGCGGCGGAGCGGTTATCGGCAGCGGCGTTCACCGTCTGGATCTTTTGCGCTGGTATTTCGGTGAGCCGATACGGGTTTACGCCGAGGGTATAGGGATGCCGGAACGGCTGGAGGCCGAGGCCTGCGTTCATGCCGTTATCGCCTTTGACAGCGGCGTAGTGGCGGATTTTTCCATAAACTGGGCTGCCTTTTCCTATCTGTATTATGAAGGCCTTTCCGTTTCCGGCACCGCCGGTATGCTGGTAAAACAGGACGGCATGCTTAAACTGGGGCTGGGCAGCGTTGAGGGCGGCATTCTTAAGGATGTCAAAGCGCCCGAGTGCCCGAGTATGTATGAACATTTTGCCCACTGTATAGAGACCGGCGAGACGCCGCTTACAAACGGCAAAGAAGGGCATGAAACTCTGCGTCTTGTGCGCGCTATTTATAAGTCGCTCAAAAGCGGAGAGGTTGTAAACCCTAAGGATGTGAAATTCTGATAATTCGGGCCCCCGGCTTACCTGACGGGAACAAAGCCGGCCAAAAGAGCTTTTGCCGGTTAAAAATCGCCATGACCCTTGCAGGCGTTTTGTGCTTATACAGCGTGCTCGTCCGGCACGGAGCGCCTGCAGCCGTCATGACGGTTTTTGTTTATCTTTACGCTTACCGAGTTAACGCAAGCGCCGTTTTGCGCCTGATAGCGCGGGGGCGCCTAAAAGCAAAGCGAAAGAAAACCGCGCAATTATTCAAAATACCGCTTGTATTCGGGTTCTGCTTTCAGTTCCTTTAACAGTTCTTCCTCGTTTTCAAACAGCGATTTTTCCGTCGTTCCGCCCAGAGGCTCCCATATTGCCGGCAAGGCTTTATTATGCGGGAAAACGCGCTTGGCTTGCTTATATTCGGCTTCGTCGAGCTTATAAACGGTTTCCAGCCGGTATGAAAAATACGAATTCTTATCTTTAAGCACAACATATCGCTTTGATTTATCCGCGGAATAGATTACTCTTACCACCTCACCGGGAAAAACATCAAGCTGCAAATCGTACATTATTTCAACAATTTCTTCCCATGAAGGCGCGTGCTGAGGCTCTTTTGAGCGTTTTGCACTAAATAAATCCCCTAAAAAACCCATTGGCTGTCTCCTTTGTTTTTGTGCGGTTAACCGATAAATTGCCGAATTATAAATATTTTTCTGCGCTCTTTGGGCGTTATGCTTTGTCCGTGACGCTCTTGAATACGGTTAATGCCTTGCTTAAAAATACCGTTATTCGTCGGCCTCTGCATCCTGCCCGACTGTAGCCTCGAACCAGGCCGTTCTGAAGAAGTCCAGGAATTCATCCATTCCGCTCGGGTTTTTATATGTCACCTGGGTACCCGAAAAATTTGTTTTGCACTTGGATTTAATATCCTTGGCTATGGTCTCCCGGGTATAAGTATACGGGTTTGATGTCTGCATTGTTAACAGCAGTTCTCCCTCAACGCTCCTGTGGATGATGCCGCCTTTACAAATGCCCGGCTTATATTCCAGTTCAAATTCATCAAGGTTTTTAAGCTCGAAAATCACGCGGCAATCAGGGAGGCCTAAGTCATAATAAAAAAGCATGTGTTTGGAATCCAGGTGCAATTTTTGGTACGAATGCGTTTCCTTAAACAGCTTGCTAAGCTCGTTCTGCGAATAATAAAAATAATCTCTGAGCTTGTGAAATTGCTCAAGGGAAATCTTTCCCGCGCTTTCCGTCAGCCACTCCGGAACCGTCTGGCTGCAAGCCGGGCACAGATGATTGCCGTCATTCAGCTTTGTCCGTGTATGCGCATCGGTCTTTTTTCCGCATTCCGCACAGTAGATTTCTTCAGGCAGTCCCATATTTTATCCTCCGATACTGATTAAAATTGCAATCTTCCGTCATTTCATTTGCGCTGTCGTTTTTATGGAAAAAGAACCATCGGCCGCAAGCTCAAAGAGCAGTTTTCTGCGCTCTTTTTACTGGCAAAATTACGGATTGCCTAGGTTTATTCAGGTGTTTAATAGTTCTTATTCACTCCGTAAGGCATATTATTTTTCCGTTTTCAGCCATGAAACATACCGGGCGCCGGTTACGCCCAGATGATAAAAATCTCCGAGTGTTACGCCGTTTGAAAGACATATATGCGCTTTTTCGCCTGTAACGGTTGTGGGAACTGCCGATATTTCAATTCGTGAAAGCGTCGGCAGGTTATCAAGGTCGTGACAGCCGCATATTGAGGTGTCGGTACCGAAAAGTATCGGGCCCCGGAATATGCTTGTCAAACCTTCCAGTTCAAGATGGCCGTCCTCAAATCTTGTGGAAAAATCAAATTCAACGGCAACAGGCCTGTTTTCCTTGAATTCAACGGCAAAATAATCGCCTGACTTGGGCCTGTATTCCGTTTCGCCGTTTATTATTACGGTGTTTTCCGACCATTTCGGAATGCGGAGCATAATTTCCTGGCTTGTGCCGCTGATGCTGACGGATACTTTATTATTATACGGATAACCGCCGGATACCGAAATTCTGATGCCGTTTTCGGTTTCGTATTCCGCATTCTCATAAGCATTGATATAGATTTTTCCGCCGCTATCCATTACCGCCCATTCTCCTATCATTCCGATTGAACGCGCGGCATTAACGGAGCAGCAGTTAAGCTCCGGCGAACCGGGACGGCTCTGGAAGTGAATCTGCGTTGTATTTGCCAGACGGACTCCGTTCATCGGCGTGTCATAGGTTGACCAACGCCCGGTGGGGGACCACATTCCCATGCAGGCATTGTAATGCGATCTTTCAAGATGATCGGCTACAATACTGCTGCCGGTAAGCTTTAATATTTCAACCGCAAGTGCATTATATGCAATTACGCAGCAGGTTTCGATCGGCCCGCCGGTATACGGATTGCCGATTGCCTGCTCCTGGGTGGAAAACCCTCCGGTATTATGTACATCGGTTTTCAGAATGGAGTGGAAAATCTGCCGTGCAACACGCAGATATTTTTCGTTGCCCTCTGCGCGGTAAAGCTCTGCAACACCGATAATGCAATGCAGGCTTTCCCATCTGGGCTTGGGACACTGATAGAATTCCAGTCCGTTAAGAGCGGAATTGATATAGTCTCCGGCGCCCGCAGAGCCGAAATCCTCTGCAATTTTATTTGCAAAGTCAATATATTTCTTTTCCGAGGTTTCTTCATAAAGCAGGGCAAAAACATGAATGGGGGAAAGATTCATTTCCGTCCAGCCTATTGCGGAAAGCTGTTTATTTCCGGTTTCCGGATTATAAAACAGTTTTATGAAAAGCTCTGCCGCGCGTTTTACGGTATTCAGATACTCGGTTTTTCCGGTTTCGCGGTACCAAAGCAAAAGCGCAAACATCCAATGATAATGCCCCCATGCATCCCATGTCCCCAAGGCATCCGGATCCTGCGAAAATGCGCCGGTAAGATGGCATTCCTTTGAATAACAACCCAGATAACCGTCCCGATCCTGATAGCCGATAAACTCGTCGCAGAATTCAATACATTCATTTTTCAGACGCCCGTCAAAGGTAATTCTGTAAATATAATATGCACCGGTTAAATACTTACCGGCAAATTCGCCCGACCATTGCAGTAAATCGCGGTACGGTAATTTATCGCGCTCTGCAAACATTGAAAGAATTGCCGGATTTGATTCTTTCAGTCCCAGAAGCCAGTTATTGATTATATTTTTTGCAAGGGTTCCGGTCATTCCCGAATATTTGCAGTTTTTCATTTTAACCGCAGAAAGGGTATCTTTTCCGTTCATCCTGTATTCTCCTTTTAATTGCGTTAATATGTGCTGCATTAGATTGTAGTACAGTGTTGTGGGTAAGTCAATAGTAATTTCATTAAGAGGTCTCCGAGTCCGTATTCGGAGATAATATGCACCTCATTTTTTTGCGATTATATCGTAAATTCGGTTAATTTGTGAATAAGTGATAGGTGATGCGGCTGCGCCGTGATAAGTGATAAATGATGCGATGCGTTTCGCTCGCGCGCCGAAGGCGTGCATCACAGACGAAGTCTGCATCACGCACGCGGTCTCTCAGAGTTTTGTTCCGCAGACTGGACATTTTTCTTCTTCGTTTGCAAATCCCCTCTTGCATTTTACACAATACTTCATATGAATACCTCCACAAATTCCGTTTTATCGAACTTATTATTTCGAAAATTTATAGGCACTCCTCATTTCGTGAAGTTTGGCTTCGCCAAGTGAAGCTGCGGCGATGCCGCCGTGAAGTTTTGTGCTTCGCACAAAGTTAAGTTAAGTGTGCCACTCACGCCAGCGGGCACTTCGCGATGCGAAGCATCACTTCACGCGCGAAGTGCTCTTCTCGTGCCGCAAGGCACACTTAGTTGAAAAGAACCCACAGTTGTCGTAGACAAATGCGGGTTCTTTTCTGGTGCCGGAAGCGGGGGTCGAACCCGCACGGTATCGCTACCACCGGATTTTGAGTCCGGCACGTCTGCCAATTCCATCATTCCGGCATATTGCAAGTTATATGATAGCACATTAACGGGCAATTTGCAATTATTTTTTGAGGGGCACAAAAATATATTTATTATTTTACGGGATTATGATAAAATAGCATGCGGAGGCGTATGCCGTGACGGCATTTTGCGCCGGCCAAAGACATTTATAAATTAACGGCGGGCCGCCGCCGTATTTTGGGAGAACGGAATGAAACTGCTGCTTATAGACGGAAATTCCCTGCTCAACAGGGCGTTTTATGCCATGCCGCTGCTGACGGCGCCGGACGGGAGATACACCAACGCCGTTTACGGCTTTACCAATATGCTTCTGACTGCGCTGGAGCAGGTAGCCCCGACGCATGTGGCGGTGGCCTTTGACAGGCGGGAGCCGACCTTCCGGCACCGCGAATATCAGGATTATAAGGCGGGCAGAAAGGAGATGCCGCAGGAGCTGGCACAGCAGTTTCCGCTGCTGCGGGAGGTGCTGGAGAGGATGAACATCTCCACCATAGACCTGGCGGGCTATGAGGCTGACGACCTGATAGGCACGCTGTCCCTTATCTGTCAGGACGCCGGCGGCGACTGCGTGATACTCTCGGGCGACAAGGACAACCTGCAGCTGGTGTCGGACAGCACCCAGGTGTGGATAACCCGAAAGGGGATAAGCCAGACCGAGAAGTTTACCCCGGATTATCTGAAGCAGGCCATGGGGCTGGAGCCGCGGCAGATAACGGACTACAAGGCGCTGGCAGGAGACAGCTCGGACAATATTCCGGGCGTGAGCTCGGTGGGGGAGAAGACGGCGATTAAGCTGCTTGCGCGCTTTGGAAGCGTGGAGGAGGTGCTGGCTCACACCGATGAGATAGGGGGCAAGCTGGGCCTTCGTATAGCGCAGGATAAGGACAACGCCGTTTTGAGCAAGCGTCTGGCCACCATTGACAGGCATGTGCCCATAAGCTTTACCATGAATGACTGCAAATATGTTCCGGCGGATGCGGCGGGGCTGTACAGCCTGTTCAGCACTTTGCAGTTTAAGAGCCTGCTCTCCAGGATTCCGGAGCCGGAAAAAAAGACCGTGCCGCAGAGCGCGGAGGCTTTTGAGGAACCGATAACACACACTGTAACCGATGCCGCGGAGCTGGACGGGCAGGCGTCGGACTGGGGCGATACCGTGGCTGTACTTATAGCCGCGGAGCAGGATGAGCCGGCGGTATATATGGCCGGCGGAGTCCGGGAGCAGATAAAGATACCCCTAGGGCTTAATTTTGCGTGCGATGGGATAAGCCCTGATACGCTCTATCCTGCCTTGAGGGCTTTGCTGAAGGGCAAAAGGATAATCACCTATGACGCCAAAGCTCTGATGCACGAGCTGGAGTTTGAGTTTGAGCCGGCAGGAGATATAATGGTGGCGGAATATCTGCTTAACTGCATTAAGGGCGATTATCCGCTTGCGGAGCTGCTGGAGCAGTACGGGGTCGCCGAGGGCGCCTGCGCCATGCTGTATATTGACAGGATCCAGCGCGGCAGGCTGGAGGAGCAGGGCATGGCGGGGCTCTACAATGACATTGAACTGCCCCTTATCGGAGTTCTGTATTCCATGGAGGTAAGCGGCTTTACCGTGGACAGCGATATGCTGCGCAGGCTGGGGGCGGAGCTGGGAGAGGAGACGGAAAAGCTCAGCCGGGAGATCTACGAGCTTGCGGGAGAGCGCTTTAACATAAACAGCACCAAACAGCTGGGGGAAATACTGTTTGAAAAGCTGGGTCTGCCTCACGGAAGAAAAACCAAGACGGGCTATTCCACAAGCGTGGAGGTGCTGCAGTCCCTTGTGAACGATCATGCGATAATAAAGCCCATAATGGATTACAGACAGCTGCAGAAGCTCAAAAGCACCTATATCGACGGTATGCTGCCGCTGCCCGACGATTCGGGCAGAGTGCATTCCAGCTTTAATCAGACTGTCACGGCTACGGGACGGATATCCTCCGCAGAGCCCAACCTGCAGAACATACCTGTGCGTACGGAGCTGGGCAGGATAATACGCAAGGCCTTTACCGCCAAGGAGGGCTGCGTGCTGATTGACGGCGACTATTCACAGATAGAGCTGCGCGTGCTTGCTCATATGTCGCAGGATGAAAGGCTGTGCGGCGCCTTTGCACGCAATGAGGACATCCATACCGCCACCGCCGCCTCGGTGTTCCGCACCACGCCACAGCAGGTGACCAGACAGCAGCGTTCCGCGGCTAAGGCGGTCAATTTCGGCATAGTGTACGGTATCAGCGATTACGGGCTGTCCCAGAACCTGGGGGTGCCGGTGTATGTCGCAGGGCAGTATATCAAGGACTATCTGGAGCAGTATATAGGGGTCAGGGAGTTTATGGAGCGCTGCAAGGCCGAGGCCAAGCTGAGCGGATATGCCGTAACCATGATGGGCAGACGGCGCCCCTGCCCCGAGCTTGTCAGCTCCAATTACAATACCCGCTCCTTCGGCGAGAGGGTGGCGATGAATACGCCGGTGCAGGGCAGCGCCGCGGATATAATCAAGCTGGCGATGGTAAGGGTACACGGCGAGCTTAAAAAGAGAAATATGCGTACAAGGCTGATACTGCAGGTGCATGACGAGCTGATACTTGAGGCGCCTCTTGAGGAGCAAACGGAGGCCGAGCAGCTTCTCAAGGAGTGCATGGAGGGCTGCTGCGAGCTCAGAGTGCCTCTTGTTACCCAGTGCAGCTCCGGCCTTAACTGGTACGACACAAAATAGCGGAGGCGCGGGATGAGAGTTATAGGCATAACCGGCGGTATCGCCAGCGGCAAGAGCGTGCTGAGCGCATATATCAGGAGCCTGGGCTACGCCGTTTTTGACGCAGACGCCTGTTCCGTGGGGCTGACAAGGGCCGGAGGAGAGGCTCTTGCCCAAATAGAGAGCTGCTTCGGCGCGGAGTTCATAAAGGACGGGGCGCTGGACAGGGCAAGGATGAGCAAAGAGGTATTTGACAGCCCGCAAAAGCGCAGAATGCTGGAGAATATAATACATCCGCTGGTAATTTCCCGGTGCAAAGAAAAAATGCGCGAATGCGCAAACGAACAGTTGTTCTTTATTGACGCGCCTTTGCTGCTTGAGAGCGGCATGGACGAAATGTGCGACGAGGTATGGCTCATATATGCGCCGGAGCGCGTGCGGATAGAGCGGGCATGTGCCAGGTCGGGCATGGAGCCCCAGCAGGTCAGGAAGCGCATACGCAGTCAGATGCCGTTTTATCTCAAAAAACGCAGAGCGGACCATATTATTGACAACGGCGGCAGTTTGGAGGCTGCCATGGCAAGGGTAAGCAGGCTGATAAACAGAGCCTTAAAGAAATGCGGGGTGAGCGTATGACAAAAAAGCTGGCGGCGATTCTGCTTGCCGCCGTGCTGCTTGGCGGCTGTTATGCCGGGGCGGTGGTCACTCCCACGCCCTTTGCCGGGCAGACGGAAACGGCGGCGCCCGGAGTAACAAGGCTGCCCCAGAGCGGCGGGGAGATAACGATACCCATGCCGGCGGAGCCCTATACCACGCATCCGCTGTTTATACGCCAGACCGAGATGAGCAATATATATTCCATGCTGTTTGAGCCTCTTATCGCCATTGACGAAAAGATGCTTCCGGCGGTGAGCATAGCAAACAGCTGGGAGTTTGACACCGAAAGCGACAGCGTGATTGTCCGTCTGCGCTCCGGCGTACGGTTCCATGACAACACCGAGCTTACCGCCTCCGATGTGGTATTTACCTTTAATACCATACTGGACAGCCCCGATTCGACATATTACTCCACCGTAAGCAAATATATCCTGAGCGCCGAGGCAACCGACGCCTATACGGTGCGCTTTGAGGTAAAGAAAGCCTGCTACGCGGTTTATTATTCGCTGAGCGTACCCATCATACCCGAGTCGGTCTATTCCGGAGTTCCGGCACAGACTGATATCACTCCGGTGGGCAGCGGCGGCTTTGCCGTGGCGAGCATGAGCATGAGTCCGGCCTCCATGGTTATGGTGCGCAATACCTACTGGTGGAAAAAGCAGCCCTATATTGAGCGCATCCGCGCGGTAGGGTACAGCGATAACGCCGCTGCGATAAGCGCTTTTATAAACGGGGAGCTGGACTGCGTGCCCACAGCCATATATACTACCGATATTTACGACGGCTATTCCGGCGTTTCCTGCTACAGCTATATGTCCAATTACTATGACTTTATCGCGCCCAATTTTAAGAATGCGATACTCAGGGATGTGAACATCCGGCGTGCCATATCATATGCCATAGACAGAAAGAGCATTATAGCAAACATATATATCAGCCACGGCATATCCATGGAATACCCGTTTGCCAGCGACCTGGCATTTAACAATACCGATATACCCAGGTATGATTACTCCCTTGCCGCCGCCTGCGAGCTGCTGGAGGAAGCGGGTTGGACGCCGGGTGAGGACGGCATCAGGGAAAAGGGCGGAAAACGCCTGTCCTTCAGGCTGATCACGCTGCGCAGCGACGACAACCCTGTGCGGCGGGATACCGCCGCCATGATAAAGCGGCAGCTTGCCTATGCCGGGATAGAGCTGCAGGTGGAGACCCTGAATGCGGAACAGCTCAATGCCGCCATAGAGGACGGGGCGTTTGACCTGGCGCTTACCGGATACTATCTGTCGGGCTCGCCCGATGTCTCCTTTGCTGTCAGAACGGGCGGCGTCGGGAATATAATGGGGTACTCCGATGCGGTATGCGACGGGTTGCTAGACGAGCTGGATTCGGCGCGCACCAGGGAGGAGTATGCCGAGGTTTACGGGCGTCTGCAGCAATATGTGGCTCAGCAGCTGCCCCAGATAGGACTTATCGGCTTTTCCCATACCCTGCTGCACAGGGACAGCCTTGTCCCCACCGGGATAAACAGGGATCTGAGAGTTTACGAGAATATTGATAAATGGTATATCGATAAAGATAAATAGCGCTTTATTATTTCCCTGAGATGTATTATAATAAAAGCGGCAATACAAGGTTTTCAGAAAGGATAGGATTATGGTTAAAAAGATATTGGCTCATTGCTGTATTATACTGGGGGGTATGTTTCTGACCTTTTCCATTATAAACTATTTTAATGACGCGATGAATTTTATCAATAACGAGATATCGCTTACCCTGCTTTTCATCTGGTCGGTGCTGTCCATGGTTACGGGCGGGCTGTACGTCGCGGATATGTACCGTGCGGACAGAGACGCCGCTTCCGGAAGAAACGCGGAGCGCAGGCAGACGCGCAGCGGCGCAGACAGATACAGGCGCTGAGAGCCGGCGGCCGTGATGCTTGCGCGCAGGTGCGCTTAAAACAAAAAAACAGCAATACATTGCCCGGGTGCCGTGAAGGACACCCGGGCAGTTTTACTTTTGCGGCAGGCTTTATTATTACTGCCGCCGCAAGGCTGTATTACTGCCGCCGCAAGGCTTATCACGGAATAAAAATACTACCCGGAAAAGAGCTTTTTTCTCTTCTTCGGGTAGTTTTGTCTTATATAGCTTCGGGGCGCTGCTTTCCGGGCAGGCTGCCGCGTGCTTTAACGCACTTTGAAGGTATATTTGCCGGAGCCCAGGCGCAGTGCCATTCGTCCCTGTCTGGGGCCTATGACGCTGATGCCGCTGCCGGACTGCAGAGGCGCACCGTTTTCCGTTATCTCGCCCTCGGGGAGCAGGCATTCCGCCTCGCTGCCCACGGGGATCTCAAAGTCAAAGGTTATGCCGCCGTCCTCCTTTTTCCAGGCGCTTGACACCCTGCCGCGGACGGTGTCCAGCTCTGCCTTGGCGTATTCCAGGCCGGTGGGTATGTACGGGCAGAGAGTAAAGCTGTCAAAGCCGGAAGCGCCGCCCACCGTGATGCCTGCCAGGTACTTGTAGAAATAAGCGCTTATGGAGGCGTACATGGGGTGGTTGTGGGAGTTCATGCCCTGAGAGGTGGCATATTCCCAACGCTCCCATATAGTTGTGGCGCCCATGCTTATCATATAGCCCCAGCTGGGATATGTGGTCTGGGTGATGAGCTTGAAAACGGTGTCGGTATAGCCGTAGCGGGTAAGCTGCTCCGGCACATACTTGGTGCAGAGGTTGCCGGTAGTCAGGTGATAATCGTGTGCTACAACATCGGCATTGAGCGCCGCTGCCACCTCGGCCTCTCTGCCCTGGGGCACGACGTCCAAAAAGAGGGCGAAGGCGTTGCAGGCCTGAGAGCCGGTGGAGTAGCTGCCCTTTTCTTCGTTAAAGAATTTATCGTTAAAGGCCTGCTTTATCTCCTGGGCGCGGGCGGCAAAATCCGCGGCGTCCTCCTTTCTGACAAGCTGAGCGTACTTTTCCATAAGCCTGAGCTCATAGTACAGATATCCGGTGCTTATAAGCTCGCCCGGCGTTATGGCGCTTATTGCGTCGCACATCTGGCGGGTGGTGTAATCCTTGGGGCCTGCCCAGTCACCCCAGTAGCTGTAGGTCAGTATGCCGTCAATGCTCTGGCGGTACAGGTAATTGACCCACTTTTTATAGCTTTCGTACTGGCGCTCTACGGTGCGTATATCGCCGCAGTGATCAAGAAGACCGTTGGACACCAGCAGATACGAAGCGGTGCAGGGGTCGCCGGGGCGCTGTCCGCGCTTGAGGGGCGCGGTGTCCGGAATGGCGCCGGAGACGGGCTCCTGCGCATCGGAAATATCCTGGGCCCACTTTTCGTACAGATGCACCATGTCAAAGTTATAAACGGCCTCCTCATAGCGCACCGTCATATCGTTGAGCCAGCCCATGCGCTCGTCGCGCTGCGGGCAGTCGGTGGGAATGGAGTGCAGGTTGTCCGTTTCGGTGCGCAGAATATTGTCCTGCAGCGTGTTAATAAGCATATCGGAGCAGCTGAAGAAGCCGCGCTGCTTAACGTCGGAATGCACTACGCAGGCGCATATATCCTTGGCATCCGGCATGGAGCGGAAGCCCTCAAGCTGTACGAAGCGGAAGCCGTGATAGGTGAACTTGGGCTCGAATTCGTTTACGCCCTTTCTGAGACGGTAATAATCCGTCTGCATCTGGGCGCCGCTGCCGTAGAGCTCCGCGGCTATCAGATAGCTCTGGTTGATGGTGCCGTCGTCAAAGAGTATCTCGGAATGGCGCAGGGCCACCACGTCGCCCTCCTCAGCAACGGTGCGGAAGCGTACCCAGCCGGCGACATTCTCGCCGAAATCGGCGACGTATATGCCCTCCTTGGGACTTGTGATGCGCACCGGATGCACCGTGCGTACCACGCGTATGGGCTCTATGGGCTGCGCCTCCAGCTTTCCGCCGGGATGAGCGGCTTCCAGGGCGACAAAGGAGCGGTGGTATACGTCGGCATACACCGGGTTCTCCTGCGCGTCGAACGGGGAGGGCGTGAAAATGGCATAGACCTTCCAGCCCTGTCTTGGGAAGCGGTCGATAAGCCCGGGACTGACGGTATCCCAGCCCGGCACCTCAAAGCGGGTGTCGTACATTTCTCCCATATAGATGTTGGTGTGGGTCACCGGGCTTATAAACATATCCCATTTGCCGGGCTCGGTATAAACGCTGGTGCGGGTGCCGTCGGTAAACTCCACGTTGAGCTGCAGGATAAAGCAGGGATGGGTATACCAGCCCGAGCCCACATGCGCGCCCACGCAGTTTTCGCCCTTTACCAGAAAGTCGGTAACATCGTAAGTGGAGTAAAAAATGCGCTTGGAGTAGTCGGTAAAGCCGGGCTCCATTACGCGGTCGCCTACCCGTCTGCCGTTTATATGCAGCTCGTAGTAGCCCAGCCCCGCAACGTATGCTCTGGCCCTTGCAATGTCCTTTTCCAGCGTGAACTCGCGGCGCATAAGCTGTGCCGGCTGATTGCGCCCCTGGTCCGGCATGCCGATAAAGCAGCCCTTCCAGTCGCTCTGGTGCATAAGGGCGGTTTCAAAATATGAGACCTCGCTTATGGGGCCCTTTACGCCGTCTGCGTCCAGGAGCTGTACGCTGAAATAATAGCGGGTGCCGCTCTGCAGGGGAGCGCCGTCATAAACTATATTTGAACAGCTGCGCGAGCGAACGAAGCCGGAGTCCCACATATTGCCCTCGCCTATGGCCACAACATCGTGCATGGTGCCCACCACGATGCGGTAGCCGGTCTGGCGGCGTGCGCGCCCCTCCTGAACCGGGATCCAGGATATGCGGGGGGACGGCGTATCTATGCCCAGCGGGCGGTCAAAGTATTCGCATTTGAGCGCCGTTGCTCTTAATGGTTCTGACATATAATTACCTCCGAAATATTACAGGTTAAGTTGCATATATTCTATCAATATTCCGGGTAATAATCAAATCATTTTTATAACAAAAACTAGCACAATCATAACCAATATAGCCCTGTTTTCGGGGTTTTAGCACATAACTAACCCGGCGTGCCGCGCGGCATACCGCACAGGAGCGGCGTTTGTGCCTTGCGGCGGCTACCTGCCGGAAAAATAGGACAGCCCCACACAGCCCGGGCCGGCGTAGACTCCTATGGCGGCTCCCAGGTCTATCCTGAGAGGGGACAGCTCTCCGAACCTGTCCTTAAGAGATGCAAGAAAATCCTCAAACAGGGCGGGCGCGGCGGAATGGGCGGCGCTTGTGCCCATGGAAAAATCCGGCTCGTCCTTTTCCACCAGGGACAGCAGCTTTTTGACCGCACGCTTATGCCCCTTGCCCACATCCACGGCCTTTATTATGCCTTGCGTCATTACCACTACGGGCTTAAGGTCCAGAACGCCGCCTATCCCGGCTATCACCGAGGATATTCTGCCCCCCATTCTGAGATATTTGAGGGTATCCACAACGCAGATAAAGCGCACTCTGTCGCTCAGCTGGGTGAGCCGCTGTGCTATTTCGGCGGCGCCTGCGCCCTCGTCGCGCATACGGCAAGCGGTCTGTACCATAAGGGCAAGCCCCATCGTGGCGACCTTGGAGTCCACCACGAATATCCTGCCGTTGCTTACCGTGTCCCTGGCAATGCAGGCGGACTGATATGTGCCGCTTATCCTGGAGGAAATAAATATCCCCACCGCCTGATCTCCGTTTTCCGTGGCGCTGCGGAAGGCGGCCTCAAATGCCGCGGGATTTACCTGAGAGGTGGTGGGCAGCTTGCCGTCCTCCATACTCTCCAGCTTTTCAAAGAATTCCGACGGGGTGATATCCACGCCGTCCCTGTACTCGTCATTGCCGAAATATACGCTCAGGGGCAGCACCGTAACGCCCAGCTGCTCTTTTTGCAGGGCGCTCAGGTCACAGGTGCTGTCCGTTATGATTTTAACCGCCATTTGTAAAGCCTCCTGAATAAAAATATATAAAAACGCTATTATAATAACATCATATAGTAATTAAAACTACATAAAAGCGTATTGTTTATTATTTGTTTACAATTTGGCACCGGTTTGCGGACGCCGTTTTGGCAAAAAACCATGCAATGCGGAGAAAACCGCTGCTTGCTCATACTCTTTGAATTATTTTGAAAAACCCATGCAATGCGGAGAAAACCCGTGTAAAAACCGCGCGGAATGCGGATAATAAAAAACGGCCGCATGACCGGGTGCGCGGCATGAGCATTTCGGCGCCGCGCCGTGCAGGATTCTGCCCGAAGAGACGGGAATATAACGCAGGCTGCAGCAAAAAATGCAGGAAAAAAATAAATAAAATGCAAAACGATAAAAATTGATTGATTTTAATTGCCATAATAATCAAATAAGGATATAATATAGCCACAAAAACAGAAAGGAAGGTTTACAATATGAAATTTGAGCTAATGCATCCTGCAGACCAGCTTGTAATGTTCATGGAGAGGATATATAAGAACGGGCTGACCACCACCAGCGGCGGTAACCTGTCAATAATGGATGATAACGGCGATATATGGATAACGCCCAGCAGTATCGACAAGGGCAGTCTTACCCGTCAGGATATTATGCAGATAAAGCCGGACGGCACGGTTATCGGCATTCATAAGCCCTCGGTGGAGCTGCCGTTCCACCGCCACATTTACCAGATCCGCCCCGACATTAAGGCGGTAGTACACGCGCATCCGCCGGCATGCGTGGCCTTCAGCCTGGTGCGCAGAGTGCCCGATGTCAAGATAGTGCCCAATGCCGCCATTGTGGTGGGCGAGGTCGGAGTTGCGGGTTATGAGGTGCCGGGCTCCAAGGCTCTGGGCGACAGGATCGCCAAGGAGTTTGAAAACGGACACAATACCGTTATGATGTGGAACCACGGCGTTGTCTGCGGCGATAAGGATATCTTCAGTGCGTTTATGAAGTTTGAGACTCTGGAGCACTGCGCAAAGCTGCAGATAGATGCGGCCCGCATCGGTACTCCCAGGACTCTTACCCAACAGCAGATAGATCTTTCCGCCGCGCGCATACTGCCGCTGCTGGACACCTTTGAGGTCAAGTTCCACACCATCGAGGAGCGCGCCGCACGCCGCGAGATGTGCAAGCTGATACACCGTGCGTACGCTCAGCGCCTTATCGCTTCCACTCAGGGTACCTTCTCCACAAGGCTGTCCGACGGCTCCTTCATCATTACGCCGTATCAGCAGGACAGGGCATATCTTGAGCCGGAGGATCTGGTGCTTATCAAAAACGGACGCTGCGAGGACGGCAAGAAGCCTTCGCGTTCGGTACTGCTGCATAAAACCATATATGAGACTCACCCCGATGTGAACTCCATAATAATTGCCTATCCGCAGTATATCATGGCCTATGCCGTTACCGACGAGGTATTCGACTCCAGAACCATACCCGAGAGCTATATTATGCTCAGAAAGGCCAAGAAGCTGCCCTTCGGCTCCAGCTACACCGATATACTGGGCACTGCCAAGACCTTCTGCAACAGCGTACCCATGATCATCATAGAAAACGACAGCGTAATTCTCACCGGAGCCAGCCTTATTAACGCCTTTGACCGCCTTGAGGTGGCCGAGTTTACGGCAAGGTCTCTTATCTGCTGCGCGCAGGTGGGTCAGCCTGCCGTCATCACCGACGATGAGGTCAAGCAGATAGAAAAGGACTTCAATCTCACCGATTAAGTGCATGCGGCGGCGCCGCAGCAGTCAAAAGCCGGGGCATCCGCCGCAGGGCGCCCCGGCCTGTTTTTTCTCTCTGCCCGGTAAAAGAGCCGTTTTTTGCTCAAAAAGGACGGTTTTTGCCCGTGCGGGTGCAAAAAATAACGGAATAATCTTACTGCGCCGGGCAATAATTATTTCGATGCGGAAAAGCAAAACAGGAATAAATATGTATTTTTTTCAAAACGCTATTGACATATAGGCTCTTTTCGTGTAGAATTGTTATCAAGTCAAGGGCTGAATGAGCGGCTCTGACATTATATTTTTTGCTTTTGAATCAAAAATATTATTTATTACGGAGGAATCATTGATGAATAAGGCTGATTTGATCAACGCTCTTGCAGAGCAGAACGGTATGACCAAGAAGGAAGCTGAAAAGGCAGTCAGCGCCGTTATTTCCATTATCGGCGAGGCTCTTAAAAACGGTGATAAGGTGCAGATTATGGGCTTTGGCTCTTTTGAGGTTAAGGAGCGCGCCGCAAGGACGGCCGTCAATCCCGCTACCAAGGCCAAGATGGACATTCCCGCCAGCAAGGTAATCTCCTTTAAGGCCGGCAAGGCTCTTAAGGATTCCGTACAATAATCAAGCTTTCACTTATGCACCCACCGCAAGGCGGGTGTTTTTTTATGCCAGGGGCGGCACGCTCAGCTTTCCTGCCGCTATATGATTTCGCAATGAAAAATTACAACTATTTTACAACTATTCCGCATTTGCCCTATTGACGCGGGTATATTTATAATATTATAATATAGGTGAGCTGATAGCATATTAAATTGATCTGCGCATGAATGGATAGTTGTGGTGAAGATCAGT
>JAQXIQ010000039.1 GCA_029007865.1 Bacillota bacterium | reverse complement strand
GGGATCAACGGGCTCGCTGGGGTTGGTGGGGTTGGTGGGCTGCTCGCCGGTGGCGGGGATCACCTGACCCGCTGCCAGCAGCTTTCCGCAGACCTTGCAGACCGTATCGCCGGTATAGCCGTTCTCGGTGGCGGTGGCGGGCTTTGCGTTCTTGAGCTCACCCTCGTGCTCACCGTAGCCGTCCTTGTCGGCGTTCTCCGTCAGCACGCAATAGGGCTCGGTGCACTCATGCCAGTGGTGGGTGTCGTCGTAAGTCCAGTCCTCGCTCCAGGTATGCTCATGCACGGAAACGGCACGTACCACCTTGACATTGTCCACGTAAAGGTTACCTTCTTTCAGCAGCTCGTCCTTCCACTCGCCCTCGTAGAGCAGATTGCCTCTCGCATCATACAGCCGGAAGGTGCCGGGCAGGGAGAAGCCGTCGGTGCTGGTTATTCTCAGAAGATTGTAGTAATCGTACACATTGCGCAGGTCGAATACCACATCGGAAAGAGTTACCGTGTTCCCTCTCAGAGCTCCTTCGAGTGCCGCAATCACAAGCCTGCCGCCGGTTACGGTGATGCTGCCGCCGGTATATATACCGTCCCCATCGTAGGTGGTGTCGATGTTCACATCGCTGTCCGTAATGCAGACGTCTGCGTTGTCGGTTTCAATGCCATCATAGCAGGACACAAGCCTCAGGCTGCTGTTTTCAATGATGATGTCATCATCGTCGACACAGTTCAGGCATTCATAAACGGAGTCGATATCCAGAACGGATCTTCTGACCGTGATGCTGCCGTAAGCATGCACACCGTAACCTTCGGATGATCGGATGTACAGCTCGCAATCCTCGATCAGGATATCAGTGCTATCGATGCCGGTGTGTTCGGAAAAAATGCTAAGCCGGGAGCCTTCGCCGCCCTTGATGTTAAGGTTATAGGCATTGATGCCTATATCTTCGGCTAAAATCGCTGCCTCGCCGTTCACCACAACGGTGGAGTCTTCCGGGAGGTTGATGGCGTAATCCTCTTCGCAGCAAATGGCGAAGCCGTCCTCCAGGGTGAGGGTATTGGTTTCCGAATCCCAGCTCCACTTGTCCCCTTCCCCGGGCACGGGAAGCGTTGCCTGAGTAAAGTCAAGGCAGCCCTGGTATGCGTTCTTGAACGATACTACGGATACTTCCCCGTGGCACGGACCGCAATCATCATCATCGTAGCTGGAAAAAACAATATAATAGGTGCCCGCATCCTGCAGAATAAACTGCGCAGACTCACCGTTTCCGTTCAGCCTATCGCTATCGCTGCGCTCAATCAGGGTGAAGGCGCCCCCACTTTCGCCGAAAAGCCAGAGGGTGGTATCTACCGACTCGTCCGCTCCGGCAAATCTGACGCTAAGAACCGAGCTTTCCTCCAGCTCCACCTTCATCATCGTGGCAAAAACGTTGTAGGTATCATCGTATTCTTCATAATATTGGGTATAGAGCTTATTCTCGCTGCCCAGGGTGTAATCAAATTTGACAGGCAGGGAGGTAGTGTCCGTAATGGCTGCCAGGCCGTCCGTCATGGGGACGGTCTCGGGGGGCGGAACCAGGGACAGCTCCGCGTGGCACTCGCCGGTTACGAACGAGTTATAGCCCGAAAGGGCAATGTAGTAAGTACCCGTTTTTTCCAAAGTCGTATTCGTGTCATGGAGTCCGCCGCCAACCTGCTGGAAGGTGCCTTCCTCCTTATAGAAAATCCTGAATCCCACATTCAGGTCCTCATTCTTGCCGTTGAAGCTGGCGACTAACCGGGAATTTGCTTCCGTGACATCAATCTTTAACAGCTTGGCGTAGAATGCGAAGGTACCTGCGGTGTTAGTTTGGGAATAAAGCTCCTCGCTGCCCAGTGTATAGTCAAAGCTGGCGGGCAGCTCGACAGAATCCGTCAATGCTTCAAAGCCGGCAAAAACGTCCGTCGGCGCCTCGGTTACGGCCAGCTCCGCGTGACACTCTCCGATACATCCTTCAGGTGCACCAAGTACAATATAGTAAGTACCCGCGCTTGTCAGAGGATAGACCATCGAAAAGATTCCGCCGGCAACCGGCGCCGCCGTTCCCGATATATCGTCAAAAATCGTAATTCTTCCGGGGAACGCTTCGTTCTTTTCAATAAAGCTGATGTTCAGCGCCTTGCCCAGATCCGCCTCGGTTATCTCCACCTTCAGCAGCTTGGCATAAACAGAAGAAGACCCGACAGAGTATTTAGGCTCGCTGCCCAGAGTGTAGTCAAAGCTGGCAGGCAGCTCTGTGGTATCCGTCAGTGCGGCTAGCGCGTCAAATAAATCGACACTCGTCTCGCCTTCTGCAAATACCGCGGCCGGCAGCATCCACAGCAGCAGCACGCAGCACAGCAGCAGGCTCAGCATCCGTTTACCGTGATTTTTCATGGTTCATACCTCCTGAAATATATTGGCTGTAAATCATTCCGACGCAATAATAAGCTTGCTTCTTTAATTCCGCCGGAATTTCCCACGCAAAGAATCCGCACTCCTGAGCTAAGAAGAAAAAGCAGCGGATCCTTCCATGCACTATTTTACCATAGATGCTTACAAAACGGAATAGGAAATTATCGGTTTTTTCAAAATATTTTTCAAGAAAAACTGCATAACAAAACAGTCCCGCCGGAAAACGCCGATATGCCGCCGCTATTATGTTATATAGAGCAATAAAGAAAAAACAAAAAAGGCCTATGAGTTCCGATATGCACCCCAAAAGCCGGACGCTTCCGGAAGTACATATCACTTTTAATCATAGAACCTTTAACGCTTTAATGGTATTATCGGTGAACAATGTCGATTTGCACATTTATCGGTCATGAAACGGAGAGTCAATGGTGATGACTGGATATTCTCCACTCCGTATATCCCCGAATGTCACCTTATTACTTGCTATTGCGCGCTACTTAATCTATCGGCTTCATCGTGGGGAAGAGCAGACAATCCCGGATGCTGGCGGTGTCTGTAAGCAGCATTACAAGGCGGTCCACCCCTATACCAAGTCCTCCGGTGGGAGGCATGCCGTATTCCAGGGCGCAGAGGAAATCCTCATCCACATCGCAGGCCTCGTCGTCGCCCGCAGCCTTAAGGGCCGCCTGCGCCTCGAATCTTGCGCGCTGATCTATCGGGTCGTTAAGCTCGCTGAAGGCATTGGCATGCTCTCTGCCCACTATAAACAGCTCAAAACGCTCCGTATACGCCTCATTCTGCGGCATACGCTTTGCAAGCGGAGAAATCTCCACCGGGTGTCCGGTAATAAATGTGGGCTGAATAAGCTTCTCCTCGCAGTATTCCTCAAAGAAGAGGTTTAATATATCCCCCTTCTGATGGCGCTGCTCGTATTTGATATTATGCTCATCCGCAGCCCTGCGCGCCGCCTCAACATCCTCTATGGCGTCAAAATCAACTCCGGCATACTTCTTTACGGCATCCTTCATGCTTATGCGCTCAAAGGGCTTGGACAGATCTATCTCGGTTTCGCCGTATTTAATCTGCGCCGTCCCCAGCACATTTACCGCCACAGTGCGGATAAGCTCCTCGGTAAGGTCCATCATGCCGTTATAATCGGTGTACGCCTGATATAGCTCAAGCAGTGAAAACTCCGGATTATGCCGGGTGTCCATGCCTTCGTTGCGGAACACCCTGCCGATCTCGTATACGCGCTCAAAGCCGCCTACTATAAGCCGCTTCAGATGCAGCTCCAGGGCTATGCGCAGATACATATCGATATCCAGAGTATTGTGATGCGTTATAAACGGACGCGCACTGGCTCCGCCCGCCACCGTATGCAGCACCGGGGTTTCCACCTCCAGGAAGCCCAGACCGTCAAGATATCTGCGTATCTCGCTGATTATCCTGCTGCGCTTTACAAAGGTATCCCGCACTTCAGGATTGACTATCAGGTCAACATAGCGCTGGCGGTACCTGGCGTCCACATCCTTCAGTCCGTGATATTTTTCCGGCAGCACCTGCAGCGACTTGCTCAGCAGGGTAAGCTGCTGCGCATGTATGCTGGTCTCCCCGGTTTTGGTCTTGAACACATAGCCGCTTACGCCTACGATGTCGCCGATATCCAGGCTCTTGAAAAACGCGTAGTTTTCCTCGCCGAGGGCGTCGCGGGACACATAAAGCTGTATGGAACCCGAGCCGTCCTGCACATGGGCAAAGCTGGCCTTGCCCATAACGCGTTTGCTCATGAGCCGTCCTGCTACCGAGACGTTCATCTCCACCCCTTCGGTAAAAGACTCCCTGATACCCGCCGCGTGGTGTGTCTGCTGAAATTTTGTTATGGTGTAAGGATTATTCCCGGACCGGATAAGCGCGGCCAGCTTTTCTCTGCGTACGCGCAAAACCTCGGTAAGTTCGGTTTCTGCTGTATTCTGGGACATTTGTGTTTTCCTTTCAGGCTTATTTTCTCTTGCGTGCATTCTTGTCGCCCTCTATTGCGACAATTTTGAACTCCAGCTCTCCGGCCTTTGTTATAACACGCACCGTGTCGCCGATCTTTCTGCCGTTTATTGCCTGACCCACAAGGGAAGCGCTGGAAAGGCAGTTCTTTAACGGGTCGGCCTCGCTGGTGCCGACATACGAATATGTCTCCTCGGTATTCTCCTCAACATCCAGCAGGGTTACAAGACAGCCCTCCTTGACATGGTCGTAATGAGCCTCCTTGACATATACAACAGCATGCTCGATGCGGTGCTGCATCTCTTCGATTTCCGCTTCCACCTCAGCCTGCTCCTGTTTTGCGGCATCGTATTCGCTGTTCTCGGAAAGGTCTCCGTAGCTTCTGGCCTCCGCAATACGCTTGGATACCTCGATCCTTCTGACCTTGAGATAATAATCCAGCTTTTCCTTCAGCTCCGCAAGTCCCTCTTCGCTGATTTTATACTGCATCTGATTGTCTGCCATATAAACTCCATTCTGCCGCCAGGCACGGGCACAGGCATAAACAAACCCCCGGAGCGGCGCCGGAAAGCTCTGCCGAATGTGCCGCGGCTGCCGCCAGTTGGCCTGCGGCGCGCCTTTTATGTTTTTTTGCATGTTCCCATGCTTGTATACCGTGATATCCCGCCTTTGGTTATGCCGATATGCTCATGCATAACCCGCCCTGCGTTTCCCGGGCATACGGAATATAATTTATCCGATATATTATACTCTCTGAGCCCGGATATGTCAACGCCAAAACTCTCCGCATACCGCCGTCAGGCAGCGCTGCCCTCCTCTTAAAAGCGATTCCCAAAGCAGCTTCACCAAGGAATGCTTTGGGAACCCAATACCGCTGTCCTTCAGGCATACCGCAGGAGTATTCCGGATATCTCAGCCGAAATCGGCGCCGAACACTCTGCCGCCCAGAACATGGAAATGCAGATGCAGCACGCTCTGTCCTGCGTCTCTGCCTATATTTGTAACCACGCGGAAGCCGCTTTTATCCACGCCTGTAATGCGCGCCACCTCGTTTATGCCCTTGAATATCTCTCCCAGCAGCGCCGTATCCTCGTCGGTGAGCTTCTGCGCGCTCTCTATATGCTTTTTGGGCACCACCAGCACATGCACCGGAGCGCAGGGCTGTATATCCTTAAAGGCATAAATATACTGGTTTTCATACACCTTAGTCGACGGGATCTCCCCCTTGATGATCTTACAGAAAATGCAATCGTCCATAAAGACTCCTTTCCGGCGCGGAACTGTCCCGAGCCGCGGCGCTGTTGTGCCGCTCTCTCTTAAACCGCGTATGCCGCTTGTTTAAGGCGTGCGGCGCCGCCGTATTTTTATATAAACAGGAAGCCTTAACGGCCGCCTGTTTTACCCTTTGCCAACAGGCTTGCATTGCAGACAGCCCTCCGAGACGCTTTCCACCCAAACCCTTACGATCTCTCCGGGCTCAAATCCGCCTTTTATCAGCGCTTCGGCATGCTGCGGCGTTAATCCTCTGCTTACCTTTCCGTCGCTGCGCTCCACAAGCACCGTTTCCTCTCTGCCGATAAAGCCGGAAAGATACTCCTGCCTCTGCCGCAGGCACTGCTGCAGCAGAATATGCTCGCGTTCCTTTTTGACTGCATGCGCCACCTGCCCCGGCATATCCGCCGCCGCCGTTCCCTGCCTGGGCGAGAACGAAAAGACATGCACCGACGCAAACCCCGTTTCCTCCACGAACCTGCAGGTCTGCTCAAACTCAGCGTCGGTCTCCCCCGGGAAACCCACTATTATATCGGTGGATATGGCGCAGCCGGGATAATACTCCCTGAGAGTGCGGCATACCCCGGCATACTGCTCCGCGGTATATCTGCGGTTCATGCGCTCCAGTACGCTGTCACAGCCCGACTGCAGGGACAGGTGAAACTGCGGACACAGCTTGTCCGTCTCCGCTGCCGCGTCCAGAAAGCTCTTTGTTACTCCCATAGGCTCCAGAGAACCCAGTCTTATACGCTTTATCCCGGGCACTGCGGCAACCGCCTTCACCGCGTCCTCCAGTCCGCAGCCCGTATCACGCCCGTATGAGGTCAGGTGTATCCCCCCGAGAACTATCTCGCAAAAACCGTTCTGCGCCAGTCTGTGCGCCTCGGCCGATATCGCCTCCAGGCTGCGGGAGCGCACCGGCCCTCTCAGATACGGTATGATGCAATAACTGCAGAAGCTGTCGCAGCCGTCCTCTATCTTCATGTATGCCCTGGTATGTCCCTCATGCCGGGATATGGGCAGCTCCTCAAAATCGCAGTGATCCTCCGTTTCCGTAGCCACCAACCGGCTGCCTGCTTTATAGTCCGCTATCCGGCTGCAGTCCTTTTTGTCCGCCGGCCGGTTCCCGGCCTTATTGTCCAGATACCGGGTACACAGGCGCACCAGCTCGGCCTTATGGTTTGTACCAACCGCTATCTCCACCCCGGGCAGACCAAGCAGCTCCTGCCCTGCCCGCTGAGCATAGCATCCCGTAACCGCTATGCAGGCTTCGGGGTTTCTCCTGTGCAGGCGGGAAATTATCTGCCGTCCCTTGCTTTCGCTCATTGCCGTTACGGAACAGGTGTTTACCACATATACGTCGGCGCTTTCTTCCG
>JAQXIQ010000038.1 GCA_029007865.1 Bacillota bacterium | reverse complement strand
TGCTGCTGCCCATCGCGTTTGGTATGCTGCTTGCCAACCTGCCGTTAGGAGGGCTTATGGAACCGCCGTCCGATGCAAACGGCAATGTCGGAGGTCTGCTTTATTACCTGCATCTGGGTGTGGAACTAAAGATATTCCCGTGCCTGATATTCATGGCTGTGGGCGCCATGACGGATTTCGGCCCGTTAATTGCCAATCCCAAGAGCCTGCTGCTGGGAGCGGCAGCTCAGGGCGGTATATTCCTTGTCTTTATCATGGCCCGCGCGGTATTCGGCTTTTCCAATGTGGACGCCGCCTGCACAGCCATTATCGGAGGCGCGGACGGCCCTACCGCAATTTATCTTACCTCCATACTCAACAAAGATCTTCTGTCGCCGATTGCCATTGCAGCATATTCATATATGGCGCTTATCCCGCTTATTCAGCCCCCGCTGATGAAGCTGTGCACCACAAAAAAGGAGCGCTCAATAGTAATGCAGCAGCTCCGCGAGGTGTCAAAAACCGAGAAAATCATCTTCCCGATAGCGGTGACCCTTATAATCGTACTGCTAATTCCGGATACAGCTCCGCTTATCGGCTGTCTGATGTTGGGTAATCTTATCAGGGAATGCGGAGTTGTGGAGAGGCTGAGCAAAACAATACAGAATGAGCTTTGCAATATCGTCACGATTATGCTGGGACTTTCGGTGGGCGCAACCGCTTCAGGCGAACTGTTTTTACAGCTCAAGACTCTTGAGATAATCCTTATGGGACTCTTTGCCTTTGCCTTTGCTACGATCTGCGGACTGCTCATAGGCAAGCTGATGTGTAAGCTTACAAAGGGCAAGATCAACCCGCTTATCGGTGCTGCCGGCGTTTCTGCGGTGCCTATGGCGGCTCGTGTGTGCCAGAAGGTGGGCCAGGAGGAAAACCCGAAGAATTTCCTGCTCATGCATGCCATGGGCCCCAATGTTGCAGGAGTAATCGGTTCGGCCGTCGCAGCCGGTGTGCTGCTGTCCCTTTTCGGCGGCTGATACTCTCGTAATGCGGCTAAATCCGACTGCCGCATTAACGGCTTATAAACACCAAACAACCGGAGCTGTGTTTTAACGGAAGGAAGGTTAATATGACAAAAAAGGTTTTAATAACAGATACCATACTGCGGGACGCACATCAGTCCCAGGCTGCCACCAGAATGCGCCTGGACGAGATGCTTCCGGCATGCGATATGCTGGATAAAGTGGGATACTATTCGCTGGAATGCTGGGGAGGAGCCACATTTGACGCCTGTCTGCGCTTCCTTAACGAGGACCCGTGGGACAGACTCCGCCAGTTAAGAAAGGCGTTGCCCAATACAAAGCTGCAGATGCTGCTGCGCGGTCAGAACCTGCTTGGGTACAAGCATTATGCCGATGATGTAGTGGATATGTTTGTAAAGAAGTCCATTGATAACGGCATTGACATTATCAGAATATTTGACGCGCTGAACGACCTGCGGAATATCGAGCGCTCCGTTAAAGCCTGCAAGCAATACAACGGTATCGCAGAATGCGCCATAAGCTACACCAAAAGCCCGGTACACACCACGGAATACTTTGTGGATCTGGCGGCAAAAATGGTGGACATGGGCGCCGATACCATCTGCATAAAGGATATGGCCAATCTGCTTTTGCCCTATGACGCATTTGAGCTTGTTTCCAGGCTTAAAGCCCGCATATCGGTGCCCGTGCATCTGCACACTCACAATACCACAGGTACGGGCGATATGACATATCTTAAAGCCATAGAGGCCGGGGTGGATATTGTGGATACCGCGCTGTCTCCGCTGGGAAACGGCACAAGCCAGCCCGCAACAGAGCCCCTGGTAGCCTCCCTCATGGGCACGCCCTACGATACCGGCCTGGATCTTGAGCTGCTCAACCGTATCAGCAAGCATTTCAGCAAGGTGGCAAAGCGCCTTGCCGATGACGGAATCCTGGATCCGAAGGTGCTTAAGGTTGACACCAATACCCTGATCTATCAGGTGCCCGGAGGTATGCTCTCCAACCTTATCAACCAGCTCAAGCAGGCAGGCAAGGAGGAAATGCTGCCCGAGGTACTTGCGGAGGTTCCCCGTGTGCGCGAGGATTTCGGATATCCTCCGCTTGTTACCCCCACCAGCCAGATAGTGGGTACTCAGGCCGTGTTTAATGTTATTTCCGGAGAGCGTTATAAAATGGTTACCAAGGAGTCCAAGGGGCTGCTGCGCGGCGAATACGGACGCTTGCCCGGACAGGTCAACAGCGAAGTGCGGCGCAAATGTATAGGTGATGCCGAAATCATTACCTGCCGCCCCGCCGACGCCCTGGAGCCGGAGTATGACAAATACCGTTCCCAGATCAAGGAATACATGGAGCAGGAGGAAGACGTGCTGTCCTACGCGCTGTTCCCGCAGGTGGCCATGAATTTCTTTAAGCAGCGCCAGGCCGCCAGGTACGGTCTCAATACGGAATTTTCAAACAAGGAAAAGGGTGTGCAGCCTGTTTGAGTTTATCCGTGATTATCCGGATATTTCGGCAATAACCGCGCCTATTGTGCTTGCATAAAACGGTTTTTTATATTATAATTATTAAAACTGTTTTATGGATTGTCGGTGTAGCATGAAAAAGCATATTCCTAATATTATAACCGCGTTCAGGCTTGCTCTTGTACCGGTTTTTATAGCGGTGTTTTTTAACTGTGATATAAGATGGACTTTTGCCGTTTTTCTTGTTGCATCGGCTTCAGACCTGCTTGACGGTTACCTTGCGCGCAAATGGCAGGTTGTTTCCGAGTTCGGCAAGCTGTTTGACCCTCTGGCAGATAAATTTATGCAGATAACTGCTGTTGTCTGCCTTACTATAAAAGGCATGATACCGCTGATCCCGGTGATAATAGCCTTTTCAAAAGAGGCATTGATGCTGGTAGGCGGACTGGTTATCACCAAAAAGAGAGGCTTTGCCGTCTATTCCAACATAGTGGGCAAACTGGCGTCGTTCTTCTTCAGCCTTGTAGTATGCCTGTGCTTCTTTAAGGATTTTTGGTTTGCCACTCCGGCAGGCAGCACTGTACTGGACGTTTTGGTTTGGACGGCCGTTGTTTTCAGCGTTATCGCAATGGTTCAGTATGCCGTTATCAATGTCTTTAAGCCCATGGCGGCCAAACGCAGCGATCCCGAGCAGGGCGCTCATTCTGAGACAGACTGCTCTGAATAATTTAATAATAATATTCCGGCTATGAAAAAGAGGAGTAATACCGCCAAGCTTTACAGAGAGCGTCGCAGGGTGAAATGGCGCAGGACTAACGGTATGAAGGTCGCTTTTGAGCTCCGTGGGGGATAAGCCCACGGCGTATGGCAGCGTTAATGCCGTTGAGTGCCGCCGCTTTTGCGGCGGAATTAAGGTGGTACCGCGAGAATTCGTCCTTACAGGGCGGATTCTTTTATTTATATTGCGAAAGGATGATACTTATGGAGCAGAGTGAAAAAGTAATTGCAAAACAATATGACCCTGCCGCGGTGGAGGACAGGCTGTATAAGCTTTGGTGTGAAAAAGGATATTTCCACGCCCGTGTCAATCCGGATAAAAAGCCCTTTACCATTGTTATGCCGCCTCCCAACATAACAGGGCAGCTGCATATGGGACATGCGCTGGACAATATGATGCAGGACGCCATTATACGCTTTAAGCGTATGCAGGGCTACGAGGCTCTGTGGCTGCCCGGAACCGACCACGCCAGCATTGCAACCGAGGTTAAGATAATAG
>JAQXIQ010000037.1 GCA_029007865.1 Bacillota bacterium | reverse complement strand
AGGAAACAGCCCGCGGCCGTAAAGCGCATAATGTTTATAAGCACGGCTCCGTCGTGCAGCGGCGTATTGGGCTCAAAGATATTCTCAAGCAGCATACTGCTAATCTCGGCATCCACCTTGGTGCCCGTTTCCGATATATCGTCAAGAGAGCCGTTCCCCTGCAGCACGATAAGCGCGCCCACCTTCCGTCTTGAGAGGTTCTGTGCCGTGCGTATCAGCTCCTCTATGATCTTTTCCGCCTCAATGTCGTTTTCCTTGCGGCGGCTCTTTTTGGTTATCATCCCGCCTCTGCCCAGCTGCTCCAGCGCCTGGCGTATCTCGGGTTGGAATATTATTATAACTATAAGCAGCATCCACTGCAGCAGGGTGGTGAATATCCAGTTGATTACCGACAGGCTCAGCCATGAGGATATCACCGCCAGCACAAGCAGTATGCCCAGCCCCTTTATTACCTGCTGCGCCTTGGTGCGCTTTGTGACCCGCAGCAGCATATAAATAAGCACCGTAACTATGGCGATATCAAAAATATCCCCTATACCTATCTGAGTGGTAAACAGCACCGTGACGGACTGCCACAGGTCTCTGAAAAACTCGCCCAAACCATCACCTCCGCAGCGACCAGCTTTGTTCGTTACGCATATTTTATCACAGATTTAACCGTTAATAAACCCTTTTATAAAAAATTAATTATATTTTAATAGAAAACATAAGTATTTTTTGCTATAATAACAGGACAATACGGTTCATCATTTCAATTTTCTAAGCTACGGGAGCAAAAAAATGCACAGAATAAATATTTTCTGCGGGAACTACGGCAGCGGCAAAACCGAAATCTCGCTCAATACGGCACTGCGCTGCGCTGCGCAGCGTCCCACCACCCTGGTGGATCTGGATATTGTCAATCCGTACTTCAGGTCAAGCGAGCAGACCGAAATGCTTTCCCGGCACGGAGTCAACGTGCTTTGCCCCACCTTTGCCAATACCTCGGTGGATATTCCCTCGCTGCCTGCCAGCATACAGAGCATATTCGCCGATAAAAGCCGCACGGTAATAATCGATGTAGGCGGCGACGACACCGGCGCCACGGCACTGGGCCGCTACCACGGCTTTCTGAGCCGGGAGGATGTCTGCGCCTGCCTCGTGGTTAACGCCCGGCGCCCCTTCTCCAAGGGTGCGGACGAGCTTATGGTCATGCTGGAGGACATCCAGTCCAAGGCCCGTATAAAAATGGACTGCATAATCAATAACACCAATATGGCGCGTCTTACAACGGTAAGCGATATTATGTACGGCGCTGAGGTAACGGAGGAACTGTCCGCCCGCTGCGGCATTCCGGTAAAGTGCGTGTGCGGCACGAAAGCCCTGCTTGAGCAGCTGCCCGACAGCTACAAAGTGCCCAGATTCCCCATAGAAATATATATGCGTCCGGACTGGCTGGACGAAACAAGCATTTCGGAGGATGTACAATAATGCGTCTGGAAGTTTTTAATGTAATAGATCAGGCACTGACCATACTTAAGGATAACAACGAAACCTATATTGCCGCGGCATATTCCCTGCACACCCTGTTTTCCCGGGTGCTGGGCGGCGACCGGATAATAAATATAGTCACCCGTATAAAGGAACCGGTAAGCCTTAAGGAAAAAATAATCCGCAAAAAGCTCTACAGCAAATACAAAAGCGGCACCGCCATTATGGAAAACCTCTCCGATGTGGTGGGCGTACGCATCGAATGCCGTTTTATAAAGGATGAGATACTTGTCTTCAGCGAGCTTAAACGGCAGTTCTGTATTCCGGACGGCGGCTATTTCTTCGTGCCGGGCAACAGCAGCATAGGCCTGGATCTTTCGTCTCCTCAGCCACAAAAGCAGAAAAACGGCGTGGATATCTACCGCATAGACGGCCTGATAGAGCAAAACGGAAAGCGCTTTCGCTTTGAACTGCAGATAAAATCCCTGGTCAAGGTATTCTGGGCGGAGATCGAGCACAAGATAGTATACAAGAATAACAGTTACCGCCTGATAGACGATTTTTTCAAAAATCTTATGCTCTCCATAAACAACAACCTTGTATCCATCGACCAGCAGCTGATGCTGGTATACGAGCAGATGCAGAAGCACGACGCCGGCGAGAATTATATCCAGGCCGACGCCACCA
>JAQXIQ010000036.1 GCA_029007865.1 Bacillota bacterium | reverse complement strand
CGCCGCCTCGCCCTGACCGGTAATGCAAATTGCTGCGCCGCGGAAAAGCCCCGCGCGCGCGCTTCCGAAACCGGAGCTCTCGGATCCCGCCATCGGGTGCATTCCGGCATATTTCGTGCCGGAAAAGGCTTTCTGCACGCTCCTCTTGGTGGAACAGCAGTCTATAAAAATGCTGTCCGGAAATCTTTTGCCAAGCGCTTCCGCCATGGACAGCACGGCACTTACCGGAGCGCAAAGGATTACCGCCTCCGGCTGTATATCAATCTGCTCTATGTCTGTATATCCGGCCTCCAGATACTGTTCCGCCTCCTTAAGCGTATGCGGATCGGTATCCAGTGCATATACGGGACAGTTCAGGCTCTTTGCCACGGAGCCACCTATCAGTCCCAGTCCTATTATCAGTATTTTTCCCATATTCCCTCTGTAAGCGGCATTTTGCTGCGTCTCGGACCGCAAGCCCAGACAAAAATTGTCGCACAAGTGTCTAAATTATAGCACGAATAAAAATGCTTTTCAAGCAGATTTGCCCGCACCGGCTCAGTAGTTCAAAAACAGTATTATCACATTGCGCCTGCTGCCAAGGCTTAAGGCAAATTGCATTTCCTTGCCGGTCTCCGCCTTGATGCCGCCGTAAACACTGTAAATATTATGCGATATATAATCCTTGACGGCAGTAAAGGTATCGCTGCTGTCCATTCTCAGACACACCGTTTCTCTGCCCTCAGAAACGGCGGCCTTGATCTCAGACTGCAAAATTCCGCGCAGCTTGTCCTCCGAAAACCCGTTGATACTTAGCCCCTGCCTGACAAAATAGTTGTCTTTCTCCGTATTGAAAGCTAAACTCCGGGTGAATTTTAGCGACGTATTATCCAGCTCATGATCCAGCCCCATATCCGCGGCAGTCAGATTAAGATACTGGTAATCCACCCTGACGCGTTCCTCGGGTATCACAGACCCGTTACTTTTCGTATTTGCCCATGTAGGATCGGTAAAATACCAGCTTCCGTCCAGCTTGACAGCCACCCACCGGTGTCCTTCGGTATTACCGGCGCTGTTTGTGGCATCTCCGGTAACTGTGAATGCCTGTATTCCGTAAAGGTTAAGCAGATACTGGTATGCCTGCGCAAAGCCCTCGCACACGCACCTCCTGTCCGCAAAAGCACCCAGCATGCTGTGCGCTCTTTTCCCGGTTTCCTTATATTCAACGCGCGAAGCAAGCAGTTCATAGCAGCGCTTGGAGATCCTGTAGTCGCTCCAGGACGCATCCAGCCTGTCGGTATAGTATTTAATTTCCGCCGCCAGCTTATCCTTCTCCGCAGCTATTGACTGCACGGTCATAACCGTAAGATCAATGCTTACAACAGTGGTGCTGTTATATGAATAACTCCACGACCCCAGAAAATAGTAAAGCTGCGGATTATCCGATATCAAAGCGTTAATTATCAGCTTTATCTCATCCTGTGCATTGCCGGAAAACCTGTAATTCACACTGACAGAGAGAGTATCCCCCGAATACTGCTGCCCTTCCAGCGCATTTTTTAACTTGTCATAAGCCTCTCTCTGACCGCTGCTGAGCACCGTGCGGCAGTACGGCTGAGCCGCAGCGCCCGGAGTGGCCATGGCTGTCGCGCTCTGCACAGGTGCGGTTTCCGAAGGCTTTGCCGTCGGGGAAGGAGTCGGGCGCGGGCTTGGGGAAGCGCTCGGCACGGCGGTATCCGTAATGCCGGAGCTTACATCGGGTGCCGGAGTGCCCGTCACGGCATCCGGAGCGGCAGTATCCGACGGCCCGGGGCCGGTTTCCGTCACGGTGCCCGACGGAACCTCCGATGCGGCTGTACCGGAGGCAGTCACCTCAGTAACCGCCGGATCGGTTTGTCCTGCGGTAATCTGCTGCCATTTATGCGTATCGGTCGCATTCTCGGAGCCTGTATCAATACCCTTTGTGCATCCGCCAAACAGCATACAGATCAACAGCACCGCAAGTACCGTTTTAATGGTTCTTACCACTCCCACTTTCACTTTCAACACTTCCTCGTTTGTAATCAAGTGCGGCTTTATTCGCCGCATCGCCTCATTTTTCCAAGCAAAAACAGATTATTTCAATTTATTATACAAACAATGACATGTTTAGTCAATACCGATCGGACAAATGCCGGATATCCGCCGCACAAAAAAGCCGCAGCCGTCCTTAAAAAATGCTCAGCCCCGGCACTTCCTGCTCCGGGATAACGCAGATACCGAATAAAAAAAGGAGCCCGTCTCAGGCTCCCTGCACTTGCCGGCACTCCGGCGCTGTTTTCTGTTTTATCCGGTGCTATTCCTCGTCAGACTCCGAATCCTCGTCATCCGGCATTCTGCCGTCCGCGTAATCCAGAGCCTCCATGTTATCCATCAGCACCTCTTCCGGCTCTCCTTTGCCGGTGGGCACAACAAACTCCTCGTCAAAGTCCATATCCTGATCTATGCCCATCTTCTCCTTGGCAGCAGCCTTCATCTGCTCCATGCGGCAGGCATAGCACAGCTCCTCTCCCTCCTCCAGGTAATTCTCATTACATTCGGGGCAAAGGCGCATATCCTCGCTGTCCTCACCGAAATCATCGCTGATCACAGCCTCCTGGGACAGCTTATGCATATCCACCAGGCAAACCTTGCAGTAGCTTTCCGTATCAAGTATATAGTTAAGATGACACCGCGGGCACTTAATATATGGCATGTCAACACCTCATTCATTTTTTCATACAGCAATTATATGCATATGCCCTGTTTTATGCAAGAGGTTTTATATGCTTTTTTATGAATATTTTATTAACAATACCCTCGCGGAGCTTTTTCGGACTTGTTGTAATACTGTCCGGGCAGACCGCGCAAAACACAGACTCTCCTGTAAAAGATACAAAAGTGCCTGTATCGGAGCCGTGCCCGAAGCACAACCTCTTTTAAGATAAAAAACTCCCCCGACCGGATTACGGGCAGCCTATACTGCCTGCGTATCCAAGCCGGGGGAGGTAACCGGAACCGTGCGCGTCCCGAAGCAAATCCTTATATATCAGACGTCGTAGTCCTTGAGCCACTCTTTGTTTATCTTTATGGTAGCGGCCTTGTACCACTCCTCCTGATCGGCGGACCACTGATCATTCTTGGCGGTGGTGAGCAGGTCCTCCTTGAGGGCGTCCTTGAGCTCGCTGTATTTTACAATATTGTTGTCCGTTCTCTCCTGGACATCCTTTATCTTGCGGATAATGTGGAAGCCGTAATCGGTAGCTACAAGACCGGATATCTCGCCTTCCTCGGTAAGCGCCAGAGCGCCGTCGTGGAACTCGGTCATAAGTCCGTCCTCGTTACCCACAAGATAGCCTTTTTCCGCCTTCTCCTGAGTATTCATGCCGGTGTCCTCTGTTTTTTCCAGCATTATCTCGATAAACTTAGCCTCGTCCGCGCCCTGTACGCTGTCCAGTACCTCCTGCGCCTCCTGACGCAGATCCTCCTCGGCAGCCTTGCGTGCCGCATCATAAGCTGTCTGAGCCTCGTCCACTTCCTTCTGCTTTTTGTCTATCTCTTCCTGCTTTTCGGCTTTCTTGTCCTCGTCGGTCAGCTTTTCCAGCTCGGTCTTGAGCTTGTCAAGCTCGGTTTTCTTGGTGCTGAGCGTCTTGGCGGTATTTGTAACCTCTGTGCCAAGCTTTGTATCAAACTTTATAAGAATGTGCTGTACCAGGCAATAACCGTCCAGGATAACCGCCATGTTGTCTCCGTTATTCCACGCCTTGACAAAGGCCGCGTAATCCTTTTCGTCCTCGCCGATGAAGTCCTCCTTCTGCTCCTTGACAAGCTCGTCATAGGCAGAAAGAATATCCGCTTCCAGCACGTCGACATCCTTGAGATGGTCCTCTTTATATCTGTCAAGAGCCTTCTCCTTGAGCTTGTCGTTGATCTTATCCTCAACGGTAACGCCGCTCTTTTCCAGATCGGCATAATACTTTTCTTTGGCTGCCTCGTAATAGTGTTCGTACTCTTCGGCGTCGTCCTGATCTTTTACGGCATCGTAAAGGCTGTCGGCATTTGTCTTGATGGTCTCTTCAATTTCTTCCTCAACTTCTTTTTTGGCCTCGTCCTTCTGCTCCTGAGTATACTCAAAATACCCGGCTTCTTTGGCCTTCTGCTCCCAGATCTTGCTGTTTATCAGGGAATCCAGCACATTTGTCTTGAGCTCCTCGAAAATCTTCGGATTGCTCTCCTTGCTGTAGCCGTAATAGTTGATATAGATATACTCATAGTAATCGTATAAATCGCTCCATTCCTTGCGCAGGATGTCCTCCCCGTTTACGGTGGCCAGCACCTTATTGCCAAGTGCCTCGGCGTCGATTTCTGTATAATCGCAGCCGGTGAACGCAAATATGCCCAGCAGGAGCAGAGCCACCAGTGCGGCAGAGATCAGTTTTTTCATGTTGTGTTCGTCCTTTCCTATACGGCATCCGGCTGCAGACATTCCTGAACAGGAAGTTTTCCGCGCCCATTCCGCATATAAGCTAAGTAATGCTAATATTATATATGGGATTCCGTAAAATTTCAACCTTTTATTTTAAAACAGCTTGAACTTTTTATGAATTATTCATTTATTTTTTCTAAAACAGTACAGGCAAGCCTTAACATGGCAGCGTCGGAAAGCCCTTTTGTTTTTATCAGCAGCGCAAGCGCACCGCCCGCCGAAAGCGCCGCCCGTTTCGGAAAGGCGCCGATTGCCGCTGTAACGGCTGCAAAATCCACGCTTAAACCCGGTACAAAAAACATGATAAGCGCGTCGTCCCTCTGCTTTATACGGTCTATTCCTGCCCGTGCCGCCAAAGCGCGCATATAGGCAATGTCCAGCAGGAACAGCACCGGAGCCGGAGGCTGTCCGTAGCGGTCCGTAAGCTCCTCGAGCAGCTCCTCCCTCTGCTGAGCGTTTTCTATGCCGGAGATCCTTTTATATAGCGCAAGCTTCTGCATCTCCGATGGTACATACGATGAATCAATATACGCCTCTATGTGCATTTCGGTGCTGACCTCTATGCTGTGCTCTTCGGTCTGTCCCGATACCGCCTGCCTGATAAGCTTGCAGTAAAGCTCATAGCCTATCTTCTGCATATGGCCGCTTTGCTCTCCGCCCAACAGGTTTCCCGCTCCGCGGATCTCCAGATCCCTCATGGCTATCTTAAAGCCGGACCCGAACTCGGTAAACTCACGCAGGGCATTAAGGCGTTTTTCCGCCACCTCGGAGAGCACCTTATTGCGCCTGAAGGTAAAATGGGCATAAGCAAGGCGGTTGCTCCTTCCCACCCTGCCGCGCAGCTGATACAGCTGAGACAGGCCGAAATTATCGGAATCGTACACTATTATGGTGTTGACATTGGGCACATCCAGCCCGCTTTCAATTATGGTAGTGCATAACAGTATATCGTACTGCCCGTTGTAAAAGTCCAGCATCACCTGTTCCAGCTCGCCCTGCTCCATCTGCCCATGGCCGATGGCAATGCGCGCCTGCGGCACAAGCTCGTGCAGCTCGGCAGCGGCGCTCTCTATGCCCAGAACACGGTTAAACACCGCATAGACCTGTCCGCCGCGGGAAAGCTCGCGGGTTATGGCCTCTCTTATCATGGTTCTGTTGTATTCAACCACATAGGTCTGCACCGGATAGCGCTCCTGCGGAGGGCTTTCCAGCACCGACATATCCCGTATTCCCACCATGGACATATGCAGCGTGCGCGGAATGGGGGTAGCGCTCAGTGTAAGAACATCAATATTGCTCTTAAGCTGCTTTATCGTCTCCTTGTGTTTGACGCCGAAGCGCTGCTCCTCATCGATTATAAGCAGACCCAGGTCCTTGAACTGCACATTTTTTGCAAGCAGCGCATGGGTACCCACGATAATATCTATATCTCCGCTTATCAGCCTCTTTTTAATGGCATTCTGCTCTGCCGCGGTCCGGAAGCGCGACAGCATCTCGCATCGCACTCCGTAGGAGTCCATTCTGCCCAGCACCGTGTTGTAATGCTGCTGTACCAGTATCGTGGTGGGCGCCAGTATGGCCACCTGCTTGCCGTCCATAACCGCCTTGAACGCGGCTCGCAGAGCCACCTCGGTCTTGCCGTAGCCCACATCGCCGCAGAGCAGACGGTCCATTACCTTGGGCTTTTCCATATCCGCCTTTATTTCGTCAATGCAGGTAAGCTGATCCGGCGTCTCGGTATAGGGAAAGTCATCCTCAAACTGCCGCTGCCACGGGGTATCCGCCCCGAAGGCATAGCCCCGCGCGCTTTCCCTGCTGCGGTATAACTGAATAAGCTGCTCCGTTATGTCCTCTATGCTCTTTTTTACGCGGTTTTTGGTGGTCTGCCATTCCTTGGTGCCCAGCTTGGACAGCTTTGGCTTAATATCCTCGTTGGCACCGATATATTTCTGTACATAGGACAGCTGCTCCACCGGAACAAACAGTCTGTCATCACCTGCATACGCTATTTTGATATAATCCCGCGCTATTCCGTCGGTAACTATTTTTTCTAAACCCTGATATATTCCGATGCCGTTGTTCTCATGCACCACAAAATCGCCAACGCTCAGCTCGGTAAAGCTGTCTATGGCAATCCCGTCCTTGCGTCTTGCCCGTCTTACGGCCTTTTGCCTCACCGCGGTGTAAATATCGGCATCGCTTATAACCGCCAGTTTCATATCCGGATATTCATAGCCGTGGCTGATATGAAGCGGCACGGCATAGGCGCACTCCGGCTTAGGACAGATGGACAGATCCTCGGTATAGTTAATGTTTACCGAATAGCCAAGCAGCTCATTCTGCAGCGCCTTTGCCCTGCTCCTGGAGCCGCAGCACACCACTACGGTGTACTTGCGCGTCTTCATGCCGATAAGCTCCTGCGCAAGCAGCTGCGGCTTGTTCTGGAAGGACTGCATATTCCGCCCCGAAAGAGTAAACACCGCCTTGGGCGATATATCCCGGCTGGCAGCCGTTATGCCCTGCAGCGCAAGTATGCTGCGCGACCGCAGTGCGGCAAAAACCCCGTCCGGCGCCTGCATCAGCTCGCCCTGCGCCGGCAGCGCCTTCCCCGTCTCCAGCAGATCCTTGAACATCTCGGCAAACTCAAGATGCAGGTTTTCGCACCTCTCGCGCAGTCTCCGCGGCTCGTCCAGCACCACCAGGACATCCTTGGGCAAATAATCAAGCAGGGAACCGTTACCCTCCAGAAACACCGCAAATCCGTCGTCAAAAGCCCCCGTGTCGCCCTGCGCCAGGTTTTCCGCGGCGGAAGAAAAACGCCCCAGATTTGAAGCCGCATCCGGATTTCCGCTGAGCCTCCGCAGCTGCTGCCTGACCGATGTGCACATTGCATTGCCCGCCCGCTCGGTCTCCTTGCGCGCAGGGCAGAACAGACGCGCGGGTAATATCTCGATTCTGTCCAGCCTGGATACCGACCGCTGCGTGGCTGCGTCCAGCACGCGTATGGATTCCACCACGGTATCAAAGAACTCTATGCGCATCGGCGCCTCAAAATTGACCGGGAAAACATCAATTATTCCGCCGCGCGCGGCAAACTGCCCCCCGGCCTCCGCGGTTTCGCACCGGAAATAGCCCATTCGCGTCAGTCTGCCCGCAAGGGATGAAGGTGTCAGCTCCTGCTCCCTGATTACGGTGCATTTGCACTGGAAAAAAGCCTCCGGAGGCATGAGCGGATACATCAGAGCGGAGATATCCGCCGCCGCGTCGGTCTCTCCGTCCAGCCTGCACAGCGCCGATATCGTATCAAAGACCGACTCGCGCGACTGCGAGGCGACGCCCAGCCGCTGTTCCCGCTGAGGCAGGCATACGCACGCCCTTCCGGTATATGACTCCATATCGGCGGCCGCCGCCGTGGCCTTTTCCTGCGAGCTTGTAATATAGAGAATGCGCCGCTGTCCCGCGCCCAAGACCGACAGCAGCGGCTTGGATGCGTCCGAAACGCCGAAAACCGAGCAGGGGCTTACCCCCTCCCGGATGCTTTTGCACAGCCTTTTGATGTCATAGGACTCCATAAAGGGTGCGGAAAAAATATTATACATTGTCCTGCTCCGCGGCGGAATATCCGCTGCCCATTTTGTGGTGCAGCCCCGCCGTTTTATATGTTTATATAAGTTTTGCAGCCTCGGCGGCGCCGGATATGCGTTATCGGCGCGCCGCGGGCTCCGTCCTTTATCCGATTAAAACCGCAGCCGCCCGTTGCCCGTCCTTTCCGGCGCCTGCGTTGCCCGTCCTTTCCGGCGCCTGCGTTGCCCGCCCTTTCCGGCGCCTGCGTTAGCCGTCCTTCTTCTCCGCCTTAAAGCCGTTAAAGCGCTGCATTGCCTTTTCCGCGCCGTCGCTCATAATACATAACGCCGCCTGAGCCGCCGCCTCAAGCGCCTGTTCCAGCAGCTTCTGTTCTGCCTGCTGCGGCCGCCCCAGCACATAATCCGCCAGATCCCCGTGCTCGGGCTTACCCACGCCTACGCGTATCCTGGGGAAATTCTCTCCCACAACCGGGACTATGGAGCGCATGCCGTTATGCGTCCCCGCTCCGCCGGAGGGGCGCACTCTTACCGCTCCTGCTACAAGGTCTATATCGTCGTATATCACTATCAGATGCTCCGGTGCCAGCTTATAAAACGCCAGCGTCTCCTGCAGGCATTCGCCGCTTTTGTTCATAAATGTCTGCGGCTTTACAAGCACAGCCGTGCCCTGAGGCAGCCTGGCCCTGCATTCCAGACCCTTTTTGCGCGTTTTCCAGCCGTTTGCACCGGTTTGATACGCTAATATATCCAGCACGCGGAAGCCCATGTTATGCCTGGTATCCTCATACTCCCGTCCGGGATTGCCCAGTCCGGCTATTATATAATCTATGCCCCCGCCGCACTTTTTATGAAAAAACATTACTTTTCTTCCTCTTCCCAGGACGCGCGCAGCTTATCCGCCCACTCCTCCTTGATATACTCCCGGCTCCGCGCCACGCACAGCGCGCCGGAGGGTATATCCCTGGTAACGGTGGAGCCGGCAGCTATATACGCGCCGTCCGCCAGATGCACCGGCGCCACAATATTGGCATTGGAGCCCACAAATACCCGGTCTCCCACAACGGAGCGGAACTTATGCTTGCCGTCATAGTTTACAAAAACCACTCCGCAGCCTATATTGCAGCCGCTTCCTACATCGGCATCTCCAACATAGGACAGATGGCTGACCTTGCTGCCGTCTCCGACAGAAGCGTTTTTAATCTCCACAAAGTCTCCTATGCGCGCTTTTCTGCCTATAACCGCGCCCGGACGAAGATAAGCATTGGGGCCTACCGTGGTGCCGTCTCCCACCCTGCACGAAAGCAGAGTTGAGGCCTCCACCGAAACGCCGTCGCCTATAACCGAGTTTTCTATGCGGTTGGCGCCGCGCAGCACGCACCGCGAACCTATAACCGTACCGGTGCCGATATAGCTGCCCGGATATATCACGGTGTCGGCGCCTATGCTTACACCCGCTTCGATGTATGTATTGTCCGGGTCGGTCAGGGTGACTCCGTTTTTCATGTGACCGCAGTTGATCCTGCGCCGCATTATGGCCTCGGCCTGGGCAAGCTGCACCCTGTCGTTGATGCCGAAGGCCTCGTCCGGGTCATCCAGACACATAACCCCTATGGGCGCCTCGCGGGAGATGATCTCCAGGCAGTCTGTCAGGTAATACTCTCCCTGCGCATTTGCGGGCGTTATCTGCTTTAACGCACTGCGCAGCAGCTCGGTCCTGAAAACGTATACCGAGGTGTTTACCTCGCGCACCTCAGCCTCCTGCGCGGTGGCGTCCTTCTGCTCCACTATTTTTTTGAATGTGCCGTCCTGATTCCGGATTATCCTGCCGTAGCCAAACGGGTTGTCCATACACGCCGAAAGCACGCACGCGCCCAGCCCTTCCGCACGCTTGCACAGCTCCTGCAGCGTCTGGGCGGTAATAAGCGGCATATCTCCTGCGCATACCAGAGTGTATTCAGTATCTATATCCAGCTGTCTGAAACACTCCATAACGGCGTGTCCCGTGCCCTTGCGCTGCTCCTGCATGGCGTAGCGCACGCTGTCGCCCAACAGCCCGCGCACCATTTCGCTGCCGTTGCCTATTACCACCGCCGGCTTGCCCGTCCCGCTGCAGGCGGTAAGCACATGCTCCACCAAAGCTCGCCCGCACACCTTGTGCAGCACCTTCGGCATAGTGCTCTTCATCCTTGTACCCTGTCCCGCGGCAAGTATTATGCAGGAAAAATCCATAATCGCAACAGCTCCTTTGATGTTACTTTATGTCCGGCTTTATGCTCGGTCTTACAATTCTATAATCCGCCGCGGGAAATGTCAAGCCTTTTATCATGCGCCCGGCAATATACGCCGCCGCACCGATACCGTATAAATGCCGCCCCGCCCGGAAAAACCAAAGGCATGCGCCGCATTTTCCGCGGTGCATGCCCGTAATGAACAAAGGTTATTTATCCCGCCCGCAGCCGGACGGCGCCGAAAATCAGCCTGTACTGCCTTGAGTGACGTTAAATACGGCACTCCCGGAATTACAGAAGAAGAGATGACGCAATGGCAAAATAGACAAGCAGCGATATTGCGTCCACTATTGTGGTTATAAAGGGGCTTGCCATTACCGCAGGGTCAAAGTGCAGGCATTTGGCCGCAAGGGGCAGCATGCACCCCACCAGCTTGGCCGCAAGCACCGTTATTGCAAGGGTGAGGCTGACCGTAAACGCCACAAGAACGGAAACCGTCTCATTTCCCATAATCAGCCTGTCCACAAGCAGTATTTTGCCGAACGTAGCCGCCGCCAGGGTTATTCCGCAAAGCGCCGCCACCCGCATTTCCTTCCATACCACCCGCAGAAAATCCGCAGGCCTGATCTCACCCAGCGCCAGACCGCGTATTACGGTTACCGACGCCTGCGAGCCGGAATTTCCTCCGGTATCCATCAGCATGGGAATGAAGGCGGTAAGCACGGGCAGTACGGCAAGCGCACTCTCAAAAGAACCGATTATGCCGCCTGTAAAGGTAGCGGATATCATAAGCAGCAGAAGCCAGGGTATTCTCTTTGCAAATATCACAAAAGCTCCGGTTTTCAGATACGGCTTGTCCGACGGCGTTATAGCCGCCATTTTTTCAATGTCCTCGGTGGTTTCCTCGGTCAGAACATCAATAGCGTCGTCAACCGTGATAATACCCACAAGCCTGTTTTCGTTGTCCACCACGGGCAGCGCCAAAAGGTCGTATCTCTTGAATTTCTCCGCAACGCTCTCCTTGTCCTCGCCGGTAGCGGCGCAGAGCACATTGTCGTCCATGATGCTGCCTATATGCTCGGTATACTGGTTAAGCAGCAGCTCCTTTACCGTGACCACCCCCGTAAGACGGCGGTTATCGTCGGTAACATAACAGGTGTAGATGGTCTCCTTATCCACGCCCGTAGCCCTTATCCTGTCAAAAGCCTCCGCCACCGTCATACTGCCCTTAAGGCTTATATACTCGGTGGTCATTATGCTTCCGGCGCTGTCCGTCGGATACTTGAGCAGCTCGTTTATCGCCGCTCTGTCCTCCGGCGAGGAGGTATTGAGTATCCTGCGCACAACGCTGGCAGGCATTTCCTCAATGATGTCCACCGTATCGTCAAGGTAGAGCTCCCTGAGAACCTCGTTAAGCTCTTTATCGGAAAAGGACTTGATCAGCAGCTCCTGCAGCTCGGCGTCCAGCTCGACAAAGGTCTCCGCCGCAAGCTCCTTGGGCAGGATACGGTAAACCACCGGAAGCTTTTCTTCCGGCAGCCCCTCGCACAAAAGCGCGATATCAATGGGCTCCATGTCTATAAGTATTGTTCGCAACTCGGAATATTTACGGTTCTCCAACAGCTCAAGCGCCGTGGAGAGGGCCTCTTCCTTTGACATAAGCAGTCCTCCTAAATATTTTTTTGCATGAATATGCCGCACCCCGAAAAGGGGCGCAATTTAGAAAGTCAGTTATGCATGCCGATCAGATGATTGCAGGCGGGCAAAAAATGTGTCCGCATAAGGGAACATCGCCGCACAATCGACCCGGATCCTGCACGCTCGCCGTACTTCCTGCGTCCATTTTTCACCCTTCCTTTCAAAATGAAATTAAAATGTCTGAAATCAGTGCCGTATATACGAAATACAGCCGCACATACGGATATAATATGCCTTTTTATATGTTTTGTCAAACATACTTTTTAAAAATCGGCATAAACAATAAGCGGGCAAAACAATTCTGTCCGCTTATCGCCGATGTCGGTATCGTTCAGGTGTTACTTTGCTTCACTCAGCAGCTCCAGCAGGGTCTCCTTGCTTCTCCCGCCAACCACCGACTGCACCACGCTGCCGCCGCTCATTATTACAATATTGGGTATGCTCCGTACCATAAAACGCGCGGCCAGCTCCGGCTGCTCGTCCACATTCACCTTGCATATTTTGTAATCGGAGCACTCGTTGCCCAGCTCCTCTATCGTGGGGCCCAGCGCGCGGCACGGTGCGCACCAGGGAGCCCAGAAATCTATAAGCACCGGTATCTCGCTGCGCACGGCTTCGTTTTCAAAGTTTTCCTTTGTCAGATTTATTACTGCCATTTGTTTCACCTTCCTTGCCTGTGTTTAACCGTTTCCGATTTTTTATTATTATATCACCGTAATGCAGATAAATAAACACATAAAACACTTGTTTTTAAAAAATTTTTCGGTATAATTTACATATAAACAGCTAATGAATGTATATTAACGGCATACATCGCGTCTTACGGGCAATATGCACGCCCGTCCCGATAAACGCCGTTTTAACGGAAGCGCACCAAAACAGCGAAAGGAATATATTCAAGTGAATCGGTACGACTGTATAATTATCGGCAGAGGCCCCGCGGGTCTGAGCGCGGCGCTCTACTGCGCAAGGGCAGGCCTGAGCACCATGGTATTAGCCAAGGACGACGGCGCTTTGGCCAAGGCCGCTCATGTGGAAAACTATTTTGCCGCAGACGGCGCGCCGTCCGGCTCCGAACTGCTGTCTCGCGCCAGGGCTCAGGCAGCCCGGCTCAAGGTGGAGTTTACTCAGGACGAGGTTCTTGCCGTGGAACCCGATAACGGCTTTACGGTAGTCTGCACCCGGAACAGCTACTCCGCCACCGCGGTAATCATCGCAACCGGAGCGCAGCGCCGCAGCGCTCTGCTTAAGAACGCCGCCGCTTTTGAAGGCAAGGGCCTCAGCTATTGCGCCGTGTGCGACGCATTTTTTTACCGCGGCAAAACCGTTGCAGTGCTTGGCGCCGGCGAGTATGCCCTGCATGAGCTTTCCGCCCTTCTCCCCCTGGCCGCCAAATGCTACCTGCTTACCGACGGAGCTCCGGCACCCGAGCTGCCCGACGGCGTTGAATGCATAACACTGCCGGTAAAGGCCCTTAAAGGGGATGTCCTGCTAAGCTCAATAGAGTTTTCCGACTCCTCGTCAATAGCCGCAGACGGCCTTTTTGTTGCCCTGGGAGTTGCCGGGGCGGGGGATCTTGCGCGCAAAATAGGCGCCGAAACCCAAGGCGGCTCCATAGTGGTGGACAAAGCCTGCCGCTGCACCGTTGACGGCCTTTTTGCGGCAGGAGACTGCACCGGAGGAATACTGCAGGCCTCCGTCGCAGTCGGGGAAGGCGCAACCGCGGCCATGAGCGCCATTGCCTATGTCAAAAAGATGCGCAGCGCACAGAATTCCTGATACCGGCAGCGCACAGAATCCCCGGTACCGGCAGCTCGCAAAACGCCCGATACACGCGCTGTTTATGTTTGCAAGCGGCTTTAATACACAAAAAAGGACTGCATCGCTTCAGGCGATGCAGTCCTCGTTTTTAACAAGAGTTATCAGAACTTGTCCACGCTGGCCATATGCTTAATGAGCATTACGACCTTGTTGGAATAACCCCACTCGTTGTCGTACCAGGAAACCAGCTTGACAAAGTTGCCGTTAAGAGCAATACCGGCCTTGGCGTCAAAAATGGAGGTGCGGGGATCTCCGGTGAAGTCGGTGGAAACCACCATATCCTCGGTATAGCCCAGAATACCCTTCATCTCGTTCTCGCTGGCCTTCTTCACGGCGTTGCAGATATCCTCATAGGTAGCGGTCTTCTCAAGGCGTACAGTCAGGTCAACGACGGAAACGTCGATGGTGGGTACGCGGAAAGCCATACCGGTGAGCTTGCCGTTAAGGGAAGGAATAACCTTGCCCACAGCCTTGGCGGCGCCGGTGGAAGAGGGGATGATGTTGGTGCCTACCGCACGGCCGCCTCTCCAGTCCTTCTTGGAGGGAGCGTCAACGGTCTTCTGGGTGTTGGTAGCGGAATGAACGGTGGTCATAAGGCCTTCAACAATGCCGAAGTTGTCGTTGATTACCTTGGCAAGAGGAGCAAGGCAGTTGGTGGTGCAGCTGGCGTTGGAAACGATGTTCATATCGGTGGTGTACTTGTCGTTGTTAACGCCCATAACGAACATGGGAGCGTCAGCGCTCGGAGCCGAGATAACAACCTTCTTGGCGCCGCCGGCAAAGTGAGCGGAAGCCTTCTCCATGGTGGTGAACACGCCGGTAGACTCAACTACATAATCAGCGCCGGCCTCGCCCCACGGAATCTCGGAGGGATTCATGCAGTTATAAACGGTTACGGTCTCGCCGTTAACGATAAGCTTGCCGTCCTTGGTCTCAACGGTGCCGTTAAAGCGGCCGTGAACGGAATCATAGGTGAGCATATACACCATGTAGTCAAGATCAATGAAAGGATCATTTACCGCAACTACCTGTACAGAGGGATCAGCCGCGGCAACACGGAAAACTAAACGTCCGATACGGCCAAAGCCATTAATACCGATTTTAATCATTTGGATATAACCTCCCAATTTTTTTTGCTTCTATATTTTAGTATAAATAATTGATACACGCAAGCGAATTTTGCATTTACAGGCTAAAATACAGGCTTTTTAGAATTATTCTAACCAAATACGGGGCAAAAAATCACTGTTGGGTTATCTTCTTCTGTCCCGGATGGCAAAAAGCCTCAGCAGCTGCAGCAGCGACATGAGCATTGCCGCGACATAGGTCATGGCGGCGGCGGTGAGCATTTTGCGCGCACCGGCAGCCTCATCGTTGGAAAGTATGCCTTCCCCCTGAATGGCGCGCATGGCGCGTCTGGAGGCGTCAAGCTCTACCGGCAGCGTAATAAGCTGAAACAGCACCGCAAAGGCAAACAGGAATATGCCTATATCGCACAGCACCGGCACCGATTCGTTAAAAATCAGTCCGATAATAAAAACGGGGATTGCAAGGGAAGAGCTCAGGTTCACCACGGGGAGCAAAGCGTTGCGCACGGCTAGAGGAGCATACCCCGTCGCATGCTGCACCGCATGTCCGGCCTCGTGCGCAGCCACCGCAATGGAGGCTATGGAGCTGGAGGAGTACACTCCGCCCGAAAGCCGTATTACGCTTTGTCTGGGGTCGTAATGGTCCGAAAGCGTCCCGCCGGTCTGCGCAACCGAGACGCCGTACACGCCGTTCTGGCGCAGTATCCTCTGCGCAGTCTCCGCGCCGGTGACGCCGCACATCGCCGGAATGGAGGAATATTTTGAATAGGTGCTGCTGACCTTCATCTGCGCGATAAAGGATATTATCAGCCCCGGTATAAGGATTATTATCGTCCAGTCCCAGAAAAACATGGTTTTCTCCCTTCACTGTCATATTCCCGGGCGCCCGCCGCACAGGCCCGCACCGCACTGCGGTTCCTATGTCCGCCGCACAAGCCCCGGCAAAAACATATACCGTATAAATTGTATAAATAATATACCGTTTATACCGCACGGTCAACCGTGACGGTTCATTATTTACAAAAGTTTAATATAAATAAGCATGCGCCCGGGGTCTCCGGGCTTCCGGGAAACAAAAAACTCTCCGGAGAGCTTCTGACTCTCCGGAGAGCAAATCCGCCTCTGGATATCCGGTATGCCTGCCGGAGTATTTATTCGGCCTTTTTGTTCTTATTCTTTGCCGCGATAATCACAGCAGCAACCACTGCTATAACCACAACGGCCGCCACAACAATCCATACCCACGGGAAGGAATTGCCGGCAGGATCCTGCGCCTGGGAAGACTCTCCAGGCGCCGCGGAAGTGTCCTGAGTCTCCTGAGGTTCCGCGCTGTCTACGGGAGTGGGAGTAGCTTCACCGCCGTTTTCGGTCGGGCCGAAATCCTCGCTGAGGTTGACTAAAATATAATCGTCAACAACAAAGCTCTCCCCCTCGTCGCACCACAGGGAATAAATAGCTACACCCACATTTCCTATGCCGCACTCACCGCTGACCCATGCGCCGTTATCGCAGGCGGAATGGAAACCGTAGGACTGATAGTAGCAGTAATCGTCACCCAGGCTGTCCAGGGTAAGGACGAACCACCCCTTGAAGCCCGCGGGAATCGCACTGCAGGCGTGACCGTAATCCTCCATGTATTCGGTTGCGCGGGTAACATTGCCGTCTGTATCGATAAGATACGCGGTTATCTCGTCGTATTCGGTACCCTGATACACATTCTGGTGGTTTGTATCGCCCTGGAAGGTTTCGCCGAACCAGGACAGTCCGCACTCGTCGGAGGTATTATTCTCAAAATAGAAGCCCACCGCATTAAATGGGGCGCATTTTTCCGCATTGAAGGTGTTGCGCACATCATCGGGGATCTGCACTCTCATCTCCAGATAGCCGTTATAATGGTCTGTGATGACCATTTTGTTGCCCTCAAAATTAACCCTGGCATCGGAATCTCCGCCGTAGAAGAACCATCCGTCTGCTTCATTGACATAAGGTGCGTCCGCCTTGTCGTCAAAGCTGTAAAGCAGCTCGCAGGTAAAATTATCCGTCTGAGGTCCGACAGCGCCGGCCGTTACGCATATTCCGGTAAGGAATACAACGGCGAGCATCAGTACAAGTGCCTTTTTCATATAAATCGCTCTCCTATAATAATTTTCTCTATTATTATAGCAACCACCGGACGCAAATACAATGCACAGCGCTTACCGAAAATAGCACGATATTAGTTACATATTTTCCCATTTACTGGCTTATTTCACCTTCTCCTCCTGTCCCGTGATAAGATTATAGCGATAAGTCACGGAGGACGAGGTATTTGCGGTATAGAACATCCAGTCGCCGGCTATGCAAAGGTCATTGCAGTAGCTCCTGTCCAACATCTGAGCCATATCGCTGCCGTCCACCCTGCAGGAGTATATTTTGGAATACTCCTGCACATTGGCAAAATACAGGTATCCGTTGTAATAGTTTATATTGGAAACCGTAATATCCGCCAGCATAACCGGGTCGCTGCCGTCAAGGTTTGCCCTGTAGAGCTTATTGCTGTCTCTGTAGTTGGCAAAGTATATATAGCCGTCCGCAACTATCAGATTGGCGGCCCGCATATCGCTCAGCGCATTATAGGAATATCCGCCCTCCGCCTCCGCGTCGGGCGCCGTGGTATAAACCTGCATATCCTTGCGCACGGCGCAGGTATACAGCAAGCCTTTATAATAAAACGGGCTCATTACCTTCTGGTCGCTTATCCGCACATATCCCGTGCCGTCAGTCTTTATTGCATGCAGCCTCTGACTGCTGGTAACGGTCTCCAGATATATGGTATCTCCCACAATTGTAAAATTGGACATACTGGTCTTGTAAATCAATGTCCTGTCCGTACCGTCGATGCGGCACCTGTAAAAATACAGTCCCGCGCCGGGAGAGGAATAATACAGCCAGCCCTCGCACACGGTAAGAAATTTGGCGCGGTCGGCAGTGACCTTTTCCTGCTCCGTACCGTCATTCTTCATGCGGTATACCCTGTTGCCGTCCTTGGGATTCAGATAATAAATATATCCGTTCTCTCTGGCGGCAAGACCGTATCCGGCATTGCCCCCGGCATTTACGCTGTAGGGCACATATGCCGGCTTATCGGGGTCAAGCACCGCCTCTGCGCCGTCAAAAAGTATTCTCGGGTCCAGCGTGTGCACCCTTACCGTCTCCAGACTGTTGGCATAACCGGCATAATCCGCCCGCTTGCCGCTCAGCAGCTCTATATGCATCTCCGGGAAGCCGGAAACGCCGTTACCGCCGGTGTAGCCCAAAAGCTCTCCGGCGCTTACCGTGCCGCCCTCCTGCAGCAGGCTTTGTGCCGCCGCAACATCGGAAAAATGCAGAATGCTGACCGTATAATTCATTTCCGGAATATAAATGTTCACCCTGTCGCTTTCAACTGCGATTATCTGTCCTCCGGCAGGAGAATAAAAAGGCTCATCGGCATGGCAATAATAGTTTATACCGGCATTTACCCCGCCCGCAGCCGGCTCCATATAGCCAAGGCTCGGCTCCCCGTAGCCAAAGGAATAATCCTCCTTTGAAGTATTTGTCACGGTATTGAGCAGTGCGGTATACTCCGCTCCTTCATTCAGATAATAGCTGATTCCGGGTATATAATCAAAGCAGGTATATTTTATTATCCTGTCCTCCCCGTCAAGCTGCGCAATAACCAGACGTCTGCGCTCCCGGGACGGAATTATTCCGTCCTGCGGCATGGTCTCAAAGCCCTCGGCGGGGTCTCCTTCGGCATAGACGGGCTTCTGCTGATAAAAGCGGTATACAAACCTGCCTTCGCCGGAAAATTCGCACTTAATGCAGCTTTCGCCCTGAGCGTCCTCCGCCCCGTAAACGCGCACCTCCAGCTCCGGAGGCGCCGGAGTCTCGGTTATGCCCGGAGTAGGCTCCGGCGTGACACCGGTACCGCCTATCGGGTCCACAGCCTTCATACAGCCGCCGCACAGCAGCGCGCAGCACAGAACAATAACCAACAGATATCGTTTCATATCAGCAGTCCTTTCCGTCAAAAGGGGCTTTATTTCAGAATCGGTGCCGCCTTCTTTATCACAGGATAAACAGCCAGCGCCAGCGCTCCGTTTACGGCCACCTGTACCGCATTAAACAGCACATTGGCTCCGGCCACCGCAAAGCCGTACAGAATAAGCTCATAGACAAAATAGCAGCCCACCATTGCGGCGCCGCCCAGCAGTACGCCGATAACGCAGCGGGCAAAAGAATTCCTGCGTTTTATCATCAGGCACATCAGCAAGGCCATAACGCCTTTGGCCACAAAGGTAACGGGAGCGTATACCGCATAGCCCGAAAGCAGGTCGGCCAGCATTCCTCCCAGCGCGCCCACCGCCGGAGCATACCACAGTCCCAGCAGCATGCATGCCGCAAATGTGACGCAGTCGCCAAGGTTGATGTTGCCGATCCCGGTTATAAACGTGGGCACCGAAAGAAAGGCGGTCATAAGAGTACACGCCGCAAGCAGCACCGCTGCTACGCACAGTTTTTTAAGCATAAGTCTGTTCATATATATTTACCTCTTAGCCGATTTTATGCCGAAACAGACACTTAATAATTGTATCCGTTAATATTTATTATACAATACGGTTCATTATTTGACAATTACAAAGTTTATCCCGCCACATACCGATATATATGCCAAACAGACGCGGACAACATTATCCGCGCCTGTTTTTCCCTGATTTTTTATCGTTTTTTTACCGGTTTTTATCGTTTTTTTACCGGTTTTTTATCGGTTTTTTATCGGTTTTTGTTTGTATTTCTGCGGTTTTTTGTTTAATTTTCTCCGTCTTTGAGAGGGTTTTTTATGAAAACCTCGCTTACCGCACCGGCCTCATTGGTATACTCCTTGCCGTTTATATCTATGGTGCTCTGCGGACAATAATACTTAACGGTTATGCCCTCCCCGTCAAACTCCACGGTGCGCCAGCCCCACATACACTCCTTAACGCAGTAAAATCCAAAGCAAATTCCGCTGTTGCATTTACTTTGAGAATTTACTATTCAAAACACTTAATATATAAAATATTTTTTGAGACTGTACAGAACGCCGTTTGTGTGTTAAAATAGGTTTAAGTATTCATCCGGAGGTAAAACCGTGAAGCATCTGATGCGTTTTATCGCTTTTATACTCAAAAACATAATATGGATATGCGTCGCGATCGCTTTATGCGCCGCAGGCTTTTTTATAAGCATGAATTACAGCAGTCTGTATGTGATGCTCAACGACGGAATGAAGGAGCGTGCAAATGTCATCCTTTACAACAACGACACCTCCAGCATGAGCCAGTACTTCACCAACTACTTTATGGAGACCGACAGTTATCTTGCGCTCCGTGAGCAGTACGGCATATACGAAATCAAAACCTTCGGCTATAATCTGCAGTGCGGCTCTCTTATGACATGGCCCTGGGCCACCACCGCGACGGTATATGTCGACGAAGCAGTATACTCCATAGACGGCGCCATAGATACCACGATAAAGGACAAGGACGCCGCCATGCTGGACGGCACCTATTATCCCCCGGCATGGAAAAACTGCCGCTATAAGGTCACCCTTATAAAGAGCGACGGGCAGTGGAAGATAGAAAAGCTGGAATATGTCTCGGAATACAACTATGTTCAGCCCACCCAGCGCTCGCTGCCGCCCGAGGTGCTTGCTTCGCTCCGTCCCACTCCGACTCCGGTTCCGTCCGCAACCGCGACGCCCGTTTATACCGACACTCCCGAGCCCACCTACAAGGGCATAGTCAGGGGAGTGGAGGATCATCTCAATGTCCGCAGCGGCCCGGGTACGAACTATGACAAGATAGGAGAACTCAAAGAGGGCGACACGGTTGTGATATATACCCTTAACGAAAACTGGTACTGCATAGATTTTAACGGCACCAAGGCGTATGTACATAAGCAGTATATAGAATTCGAGGAAACCGAATAGCGCCGCAGAAAGCCCCGTGCATTCCGTCACGGAATATGCCGTTTAATCGCGCGGTATCCCTCTGATTCTCATGCGGACACGCAGGTTTGCAAGGTGCCGCAGTCTTCCGGGAAAAATTAAAAATGCCGTAAGGCAACCGAGGTTTTTATGCTGCATCCGTTTGTTATTCTGGGCATGCTGCTTTCACTGCTCATGCTTCTGCCCGGTCTTGACAGCCCCTTAAAAGCGCTGTGGATCATTCCAGCAGCACTTGGCTGCACCGCCGCTGTGCTGATTGTGTATTTTTTAATACTGTATGTCATATCCCTCTTTATCAGCTTTGAAAAGCCGCAGAACACAAACAACCGCTTTTTTCGGGCTGTCACCAACTTTTCCGTGGGCATTATCCTGAAGCTCTGCCGGGTAAAGATCAGACTGCTCGGCGCGGAAAAAATCCCGGCGGGGCGCTGGCTGCTTGTAAGCAATCACCGCTCGGCTTTTGACCCCATGATAGCAATGTGGGCGCTTCGCAGGCACGATATGGCCTTTATTACCAAACCGGAAAACTTAAAGATCCCCATAGCGGGCAAGTTTATTCATAAATGCTGCCATCTCCCGATAGACAGGCAGAACAACCGCAGCGCCCTGAAAACCATACTGCGCGCCGCAGAACTTATCAAAAACGGCGTGGTAAGCATGGCGATATATCCGGAGGGCACCCGCAATCACGGCCCGGGCCTGCTGCCCTTCAGAAACGGAGCGCTCCAGATAGCCCAGCGCGCAGGCGTACCGGTGGTGGTCACCGTACTGCACAATACGGACGCAATAACAAAGCGCATGCCGTGGAGGAGTACAACGGTCACTCTGGAGGTATGCTGCATAATTGACGCCCAAACCGTAAAAGCGGAAAAATCTCCGGAGCTGGGCGAAGAAATCCGGGAGCTGATAAGCGACGAATGGTACAGACTGGACGCCGCTCAGACCCGCAGCTGCGGAACAGGCGCCGGTTCTGCGGTATAGCGCTGCTCAAAAGTACGGCAAAAGCGGGCTTATGCACGCTTTTGCCCGTTTTTTTGCCTGCGGTGTTCCTTAACCGTCTTTTCCCGAATTTGCGTCTTTACCGGTTATCTGTTTATACGTCTGATGCACACCGGTAGCCGCGAACCCGCTTACTATGCCCGTTGCGGCCGCCGTCAGCCAGTTCCCCGCGGGAATGCAGTCCGGCAGCGTAAAAAAGCACACCAACCCCAGAATCATCCCAAGAGCTCCGCATATAGGCGGTATCATGCGGCACACCCTCTCGGATCTGCACATATTTTTCAAAAAATACGCCGCCAGATACACCACCACAACAATACCGGGCAGCGCCGTGAATTCCGTAAAATTCATATAATCTTCCCCCTTTCCGCATACTCGCTTTTAAGTCAATACCGTTTGCGTATATACACTAAAGTATATTCACGCCGGGCGGTTTTTTACCGTTATTGCCGCATACCGTTCCCTGCGGCAAACCTCCGCCCTATGTCATAATATGCAAAAACGGGGCGCAGCGCATAGCAACATTTCTCCCCGTCAGGAAAATATGCCGCCTTGCCAAAGGAAATGACGGCAATTTATAAGATATCCCGGAAATGCGGTTTTTTCGGACGCTTTTTTTGTTTGCAATTTTTACGGACACTATTTTTTATTATCAACGGCATACCCGGCTTATAAATCGCACCGCAGTATTGTATAGCGCCTTGGCGTCTGTACGGTTATACAGAAGCCCTGCGATATTTTAGCAACCCGATATTTTAACAAATTGTTTACATAATTTGCGCATCAATTTATATAATTCCGTTGACAAATTATATAGTTAGCTGTAATATTATCATGCTGATTCAAACAAACGGTTCAGCAGTAAGGAAGAATCGGTCATGAAAAAGGAAACATACTCCCTGATACTGTCGGAGCAGGTAATCTCGGAGATAGACAAAGCCGCAAAGGACCGCGGCACCAGCCGTTCCGGCCTGATAAACCAGATACTTGCGGAATACGTACGCTATGTTACCCCCGAGATGCAGATGCACAGCATACTGTCCCTTACTCAGGAAATACTGTGTTCCTGCGGCGAATACCGCGTGGTATCCCAGCCCGGCGGCACCATGCTTTCCGTGCTTTCGGCGCTTGAGTTCAAATACAATCCCAGCGTACGCTACAGCGTGGAGCTTTACCGCAACACCGTCCCCTTTACCGGCGAGCTGAGAGTATCCCTGCGCACGCAGAACGGCAGCCTGCTTGTACACATCACGCGGTTTTACCGTCTCTGGAGCGCTGCGGAGTGCTCATACCGCCCCGACTGTCAGTACAGCATTGACGGCGGTCGGTACACAAGACGGCTCAGGCTGCCCGACGGCAAGCGTGCCGCAAGCTCTCCTGAGGAGCTTATTTCCGGCTACATTTCCGGGTTTGACAGAGCGCTAAAAAGCTTTTTTGCCGACCTTGACAACCCGGACGCCGCATCCGCAGTGGAGCAGATATACCGTGACTGTATCCTTGGGCGCGGAATAACCGTCTGATATATTCCGTGAACAAACATATATATTAAGGAGTGATTGCAATGGATGCACAGAAATTTACTCAAAAAAGCCTTCAGGCCATAGAGGATGCCAGAAATCTGGCTCAGCAGAACAACAATCAGTATCTGGAGCAGGTGCATATTCTGTCGGCCCTGCTTGCCCAGCAGGACGGACTTGCGGCAGAGCTCTTCAAAGGCATGGGCGTAAATACCGAAGCCGCGGCGGCAGAGCTTGCTCAGGCAATAGGCCGTCTGCCCCGGGTAAGCGGCGCCGGAGATGAGGTATACCTTTCCCGCGGCGCGGACCGGGCACTGCACAGCGCCGAGGCTCAGGCTCAGAGCATGAAGGACGACTATATTTCCATAGAGCACATACTGCTGGGGCTTGAGCAGCAGCCCGACGACGCCGTGAAGGAGCTATTCCGGCATCTTGGCGTCAACCGTGAAAAGCTGCTGTCCGCGATCAGATCCGTGCGCGGAAATCAGCATGTGCGCACGGATAATCCGGAGGGCACCTATAACGCGCTTAAAAAATACGGTCAGGATCTTACCGAGCTTGCCCGCGCACAGAAGCTGGACCCGGTGATAGGCCGTGACGATGAGATACGAAACTGCATACGCATACTTACCCGTAAGTCCAAAAACAACCCATGCCTTATAGGCGAGCCCGGCGTAGGAAAGACCGCCATTGCCGAGGGTCTTGCGCAGCGTATAGCCAAGGGCGATGTGCCGGATAACCTGAAGGACCGCACTCTTTTCTCCCTTGATATGGGTGCATTGATAGCCGGAGCGAAATTCCGCGGCGAATTCGAAGAACGGCTCAAGGCGGTACTGCAGGAAATAAAGGCCTCCGAGGGCAAAATACTGCTGTTTATAGATGAGCTTCACACAATTGTGGGCGCAGGACGCACCGAAGGCTCCATGGATGCTGGCAATCTGCTCAAGCCCATGCTGGCGCGCGGCGAGCTGCACTGCATTGGCGCCACCACTCTGGACGAATACAGAAAGTATATCGAAAAGGACCCGGCGCTCGAGCGGCGTTTCCAGCCCGTAACGGTTGCCGAGCCCAATGTGGAGGACACGATATCAATACTGCGCGGTCTTAAAGAGCGATACGAGGTGTTCCACGGCGTTAAAATACACGACCGTGCCCTCATAGCCGCCGCTACCCTCTCCAACCGTTATATCAGCGACCGGTTCCTGCCGGATAAAGCAATAGACTTGGTGGACGAGGCCTGCGCCATGATAAAGACCGAAATGAACTCCATGCCTACCGAGATGGATAATACCCGCCGCCGCATAATGCAGCTGGAAATCGAAGAGGCAGCGCTTAAAAAGGAGACCGACAAGCTCTCCGCCGAGCACCTGAGCGAGATCACCGCCGAGCTTGCCGAGCTGCGCGACACCTTTAATCAGATGAAGGCCAAGCTGGAAAACGAAAAGCAGGACATAGAAAAGGTCCAGCAGCTGCGCCGTGAGATAGAGCAGGTAAACGCCGCCATAGAGAAGGCGGAAAACGAGTATGACCTTAACAAAGCCGCAGAGCTTAAATACGGGCGTTTGCCCAAGCTGCAGAAGGAGCTTCAGGCGTGCGAGGCGGAACAGCCCCAGCGCAAAAGCACCTTGCTGCGCAATACCGTGGACGAGGAGGAGATCGCCCGGATAGTGGCGCGCTGGACCGGAATCCCGGTCTCCAGGCTTATGGAGGGCGAGCGTGACAAGCTGCTCCGTCTTGACGAAATACTGCACAAGCGGGTTGTCGGACAGGACGAGGCCGTGCGTCTGGTATGCGACGCCATACTGCGCTCCCGCGCCGGCATTCAGGACCCGCGCCGTCCGATAGGCTCCTTCCTGTTTTTGGGCCCCACCGGCGTAGGCAAAACCGAGCTGGCAAAGGCGCTTGCGGAGGCTCTGTTTGACGATGAGCACAACATGGTGCGTATAGATATGACGGAATACATGGAGAAATACTCCGTGTCCAGACTTATCGGAGCCCCTCCGGGATACGTCGGCTACGACGAAGGCGGTCAGCTGACCGAGGCGGTACGCCGCCGCCCATACTCCGTGGTGCTTTTTGACGAAGTGGAAAAGGCGCATCCGGATGTGTTCAACATACTGCTGCAGGTGCTGGACGACGGAAGAATAACCGACAGTCAGGGTCGGACGGTGGATTTCCGCAATACGATAATTATACTTACCTCCAATCTGGGTTCCGACCTTATTCTGGGCGGCATAAGCAACGGCGAGATAAGCCAGTCAGCGCGCAAGGCGGTATCCGACCTGCTCAAGCGCAGCTTCCGTCCGGAGTTCCTCAACAGGCTGGACGAAACGGTGTTCTATAAGCCTCTGACGCAGGACAACATCCGCGCCGTTCTGGAGCTGCAGCTTGCCGACCTTAAAAAGCGGCTGGCGGAAAAACAGATAGGCATAACCCTTACCGACTCCGCCAAGGACTATATAATCCAAAACGGCTATGACCCGGTATACGGTGCGCGTCCGTTAAAACGCTTTATACAGTCCAGAGTGGAGACACTGGCGGCAAGAATAATTATTTCCAAGGATCCCGAGCCCGGCTCCGTCATAAGCGTGGACTGCGGCCCCGACGGCCTGACCGCCGAGCTTACAAAAGCATAAAACCTTCAGCTACTGAGCAAACTGCCCGACAGGAAACTGTCGGGCATTGTTTTTGCCGCCATGCCACTCCCTTTTGCCGCTCAAACCGGAAAACACATTTTTTAAGACTGCCGAAACCGTGTAACCTTTTGCACCTTTAATGTGTTTTAATAACGGAGTGATTTTTAGTAAGACAGCATACTTTTATTAAAACAATATACATCGCCCGGATATAGCTGCTGCGCGCAAGGACAATCCGGCAACGGTTATTAAGATTGTACGCAGCACAATGTAAAAACGGATGCCCGCACCGTCAAATGGCGGCGCGGCATTGCGCAAAAGAAAAATGTGCATGAACTGTTAAATATTTTAGGCGGGTATTGACAGAGGCATAAGCGCAAGATACAATGTAAGCGGATGAAATATTTGGAATGCCAGTAAAAATCGCAGGATTATTATCAAAGGAGGAATAATTATTTCGCAACGTGGCACTTCAGGACTTTACAGGCTGACGGCGGCATTGCTTGCTTTTGTTATGCTTTTTGCCGCTTTGCCGTGGACGGTTGCGGCACAGGGGAATTCAGGCACCGCAGCGATATCTCCTGCCGACATACCGGAAGGTCTTACCGCGGAGCAGCTATGGCGGGCTGACATTCAGTTGATACGGGAGGCGCAGATATGAAGAAATCATTTTTGGTACTGGTAATGGCAGTTATGCTGCTTTCATGTGCATGCAGTCAGAAGGAACTGTATGAAGGCTCTGTAGTAAGTGTTGCCGGAGACGGACTTGTTAAACCGGAACTGGTCAGGGAATACTCAAAACAATTTTATGAATACAACACCGAAGCTAATATAACGGTAGAAAACACAGTGTATCAGTGCCGGTATTTTCATTCCGAAAGGTACTGGTTTGATTGCACCCGATGGATAGATGTATACCGCACCTCCTCTTCGGACGCCGATATTTACATTGACCACGATTCGGGCGATGTAGTAGGTTACCGTCACTTCACATTATTGACGGATGAAAACGAGTTTCTCAAAGCGGATGCGGACAAACCGCTTGAGAATGCAAAGGCAATCGCTATTGATTGTGCGTCAAAATTTATAAATACCGATGAGTACAACATAGATATACGCGAAGAATACAAGTACATGTCAAACGATACCGGGCAGGAAGGGAATAAAATCACGGTATTTAATATTACCTTCAGCAAGTATATAGACGGCCTGCCTTCATCCGATATGTTTAAGGTTGCGGTAAATTCAAAAGGCACATTGATATCGTGGAAGGCTTATGCGCTCAACTCTTTTGACAGATTTTCGGTCAATATTGATAAGGATGTCCTGGAAGCAAGCATCAAAGCTAAACTTGACGCATTATACAAACCTATATTTTCAAGCTATACTTATAATATTGACCAAGGCCGTATTATTCTGACGCCCGAAGGTATTCCGGTATATCAGGCGAACATCGACATTCAGGGCAATGAAGTTAGCACCAATGTTGCAATAGTGTTTAATGTGCCGTACAAAAGCAGTGCATCCGCCTGATGCGCGCCGGGCAAAAACCTTGAAAAAGGTAAAAATTCGGTTGATAAAAGTAAAAATCGGGTTTAATATACGACAAACACAATAAAAACCTTGGATTGAGAGGAGTACGCCTCTTGTCCGCCAACCAGAGAGCTGCACGGCGGTGGAAGGCGCCATAGACGAGGCGTTAAGATGCAAAGAGTCCGGCAAGGCCGAGACCATACTGTTCGGTCTGACCGGTACAGGCTATTTTGACATGACGGCATATCAGTCCTTCCATGCCGGAACAATGACCGATTACATCCCCACGGACGAGGACCCGGAGCGCAGCTTCAGCCAGCTTCCCAAGGTTGACCTTTGAGCCTTCCTAAAAGCCCGCAGGCCCGAAGGCCGCAGGCAATTATATGCCCGTCTTGAATTGTTGTTGACAAAACCCTGCCGGCGTGATAGGATTATCCCATAAAGCTATGATGAGAATGCGGATCATTCTGTTTTGCAGAGAAGGGGCGGACGGTGCAAGCCCTTAAGACAGAGGACCCGGCCCGGCTCGGAGCAACGCGTGACGAGCGCGTCGGGCGCCTCCCGTTACAGGGGCGAAGGAAGTGCGGCTTAAGCCGAATTCAGGTGGTACCGCGGACAGTCAATGTTCGCCCTGAGCAATGCTCGGGGCGTTTTTATTTTTTAGGAGTGATTGTATGAAATTAGCAAATCTCGTAGGCGAGCGCTTTAAGGAAAGACCGGCTGACTGCAATATAGACAGCCATGCCCTTATG
>JAQXIQ010000035.1 GCA_029007865.1 Bacillota bacterium | reverse complement strand
GTTTGATTTATCATCTGCTTGAGCAAGCCCTGGGGCAATTTATAGCCTTTTGCCTTAGTAAAATGAGGCAGCTGCGGGAAATCATCGGCCTTTAGCCCCATAATGCTTATTTTACTGCCCATTCCGGATATTACTACGCCGTTTATTTCATCGCCGTTTATGTTTATATCTCCGGGAGGCATTTTGCGTACTATTTCGCTTATAAGCTTGCCGTTAAGCACAACGGAACCGCCGTTTTCTATACGGGCTTCAAAAGTGGATTCTATGGTCATGGAAAGATCGGTACAGCAGAGCTTAACCGTATTGTTTTCTGCCTGAAAAAGTATACCCTCTATTACGGCAACGGTGGATTTCTGAGGTAATGCTTTTGTAACGGTATTTATTCCGTTTAACAATATATTTTTGTCTACCGTAAAATTCATAAATGCCTCCTGATAATAATATTATTATATCTTTAATATATAATAACAGTAATAAGCCATGTGGATAATGTTCAAAACCTACAGAACAAGCCTTTTTACGACATTAAACATAAAAATATTTGTGGAAAACAGCTTTGATAAGCTGTAAACAGAGTGTGGAAATATTTTTACATTATTCGTTTTTTGCGTTTACCGTAACCTTTAAGGAAGCCGAAATATTAGCATAAAGCTTTATTTCCGCCGTATACTGACCTACGGCTTTAATGGTCGGAGCGGAGATCTTTTTCTTATCGATATTTATTTCGTGCTGCGACATAAGAGCTTCGCTTATTTCCTTGCTTCCGACGGAGCCGAATACTTTATTATCCTTTCCGGTTTTTATAAAGCAGGTAACCTCCAGCTTTTTGATTTTTTCCGCTGCCGCCAGTGCCTCGGCTTTTTCCACTTCGGCTTTATGCTCGGCAGCCGCCTGCTGCTGCTTTGCGGTATTTATGTTTGCCGCTGTTGCCTCGGAGGCGAGTTTTTTGGGAAGGAGAAAGTTTCTTGCAAAACCGTCGCTTACCTCCAGTACCTGCCCTTTTTTGCCTGTTCCTTTGACGTCCTGATTAAGTATTACCTTCATTTTTATACCGTACCTTTCTGCCTTTCTGTATATGTTAAAAGCTTGATTTTGATCTATACAACACCGGATAGAACACCGGATATTATATTATGCGAATAGAAAAAGTTTGCAAGAGGAGAACCTTCTATTGCTTCCTGAAGTGCCGGAAAATCAACCACGGTGAATAAAATGGGCACCATAGAGAATATAACGGTAACTATCATAAACCCGTATAACAGACCGAAAGCGGCGCCTATGGGAGAATCCGCTTTTTTAAGTACCGGAAATGTAAAGGTTTTGTCCATAAGCTCTATGATAAAGCTGCATATAATTCTGACCGCAAAATAAATTATCAGAAAGCATATAAGATTAAGAGAAAAATTTATAAGAGTCTGATTGAAATAATCGCTCATAGTAAATATTCCCTGGTCGGAAAAGGTCTGATTCAGAATATTGTATTCCAGCTTTCCGGAAATCTGCGGCGGGATATTGCTGGTTTGTATAATTTCGTGTATTCTTTCGGCGCTGAGGGTTGCCGCATCGGTATTTGCAACCGTCATGTCGGAAAGCTTTTCCGCACCGGCAGTAAAATACAAAAGATTTTTGCCTATATCCGAGGTGGAAAAAACGGCGCTTGAAAGCGGAACATAGAATATAAAGGCCATCAGCCATGAAACGAAAAAGGAAATGACATTAAAAATGGTATTGAGAAAGCCTTTATACCAGCCTATAAGACATCCTATAGCAAAAATCAGTAAAATAACGATTGTAAGCATTTTTTCTCCTTTTCTTTAAGAAGGTTTTATACGGAAAAGTGCTTATTTAAGCTCTAATCTGTATACCCTTGTACCTGCAATATAGCAGATATTCCCGTTTACCTGTACGGAGGTGATTTTTTCCGGCAGAGGATATTTTACTCTGTAGTGAGAGTTGATATCGTAGGAAAAAAGATAATACGGAGTAAATACATATATATATCCGCCGGTGACCGCCGTAGCCGTTATTTCATGTTCCTCCTCAATAAAATACGATATACCGCTGTCAAATATACAAAGTACCTTTTTTTTGGCCTGCTCGTCTTTTGAAACCGGACTTAAAAGCAGTATTTTTGAATTGTTACCGTAATTGGTATCCTTGCTTTCATATCCGACACATCTGGTTCGTGACAGCACTTTTCCCGTGTAGTCTATGCTTATGACTTCGTGACTTCCCAACAGATTGATTTTGTTATCCAAAAATACGGGAGCATATATTATCTGGTTAAATTCACTGTAGGAGACGGTTATATGCTTTGTATCCTCATATCTGTAGGTAACAAACCTGTATACCGGAGTAACGGAAGAAGTATCGGCATAAATCAGCCAGACAGATCTGTTATCGGTAGAAAAAACGCCGAAAGAAAGAAAAGTCTGATTATCCTCCTGACTTATGGAATCAATTATTTGCCCTTGCCGGTCAATTACGGTCAGAAAGGTCTTTGCGCCCTGCATCTGGAGCATTACGCAAATATTATCGCTGATTTTTATGTCCCGGATAGGATAATCATATACCTTACTGTATATAAGCTCCCCTTTCTCCGAAATCATCTGAAGCTTTGACGAAACATATACGGCAATTCTGTTATGACCCGCAGCGGCATACATCTGCTGGGTTATTCCGGAAAAGCCCCATTGTTTATAGCCCTCTCCGTCTATATAATATATCTCTCCGCCGGCTTTGTCAATATAAGCACAGCCGTCGGAAAAAGGAATTATCTCAAAAGAAGGGTCAATGGAGGTTTCCTTTATCCGGCCGTCCAGTCTTCCTTCGGGTTTTGGCTGCAGTAAAAAAAATAAACATACCGATACCGTAATAACAAAAATTACGGAAAATATTATCCAGTTTTTGATCAAACGCCGGGTCCGGCGCCGGCTTCTGTATGTTGTCAATTAAAAACCTCTTTTGGCTCAGTATTTTTTTGCGGACAAAGTACGTTTATGGCTTTTTCCTCAATATTTACGGAAAGACAGTCACAGCTTATAAGCTCTCCGTCACAGTTAAAAGGGAGAGACGGACTGACCTCAACGGTAAGGCTGCTGCACCGGAAAAATTCCACGCATTTAAGGGTGAGAAGCTTTCCCTTAAGAAATTTTGCAAAAAGATAAGGCAGCTTGAGACGGTTGACTTTTCTGATAATAATAAAGTCGATTTTACCGTCGTTTGTTATACTGTCCGGCGCTACGGGAAGACCGCCGCCGCAGTATTTACCGTTTGCAACGGACGCCATGATACCGCATACCGTTTGTTTTTCCCCTCCGTCCACGGAAAATGTATAATTGCGGTTTTTGAAGGTCAGAAGGGTTACTATAAGCGATATATAATAGGAAAGAGAACTGCGGAATATTTTACGGTAACGGTTTGCCCGCTGAAGAAGCTCGACATCCAGACCGGTTCCGAGAATATTAAGACAACGGCGTCCGTTAAAGGAAATAACATCGGTAGCAACGGTGATGCCTGAATTTATCACCGCAGCGGCTTCCGCAGGGTCTTTGGGGATATTCATAGTTCTGATAAAATCGTTGCCGGTGCCGGCCGCAATAAAGCCTATCGGTTTTTTACAGGAGCCAAAGCCGTTTATCACCTCGTTAAAGGTACCGTCTCCGCCGATTACGGCAACCTTTGTGCATTCGGCTTCCTCCGCACAGGTTTTACCGTGTTTGACGGATTCGGTTGCATAAGTTGATATCAGCAGCTTATAGGCAACGCCCAGATTTTTGAAGTATTCCTCCGTCTGAGCCAGAACCTTTTTTCCCTTTCCTCCCCCGGAGAGAAGATTTGCAATAATGTAAAGCATTTCTGTATTAAAACCGCCCGCGTATATAATATCCGTACTGTATTATATTTTAGCAGAAACAGCAATAAAAATAAAGAACATTTTATATAAATAAAATGAATTATTTGCACCTAAAAACCCACAATAATCAAAGTATACTGTTAAAACGAATTAAGGACGGGAAAGTGCGGTATGACGGATATTATAGTTACCACGATTATATCATTTGCTGTTCTGCTTTTACTTAGTAAACTCAACGGAAACAGACAGATAGGCGAGCTGACGCTGTTTGATTATATAACCAGTATAACAATAGGCTCAATTGCCGCAGAAGCTGCAATAGGAGGCTTTGATGAAATGTGGGAGCCCATGCTGGCAATGATAGTATATGCGCTGCTTACCCTGGCGGTATCGCTGTTATGTTCCAAAAGTCTTACGATGCGCAGGCTGATAAGCGGCAAAAGCTATATTCTGCTTGATAACGGCAAGCTGTTTTATGAAAACTTCAAAAAAGCCAGGCTGGATGTAAATGAATTTCTGTCGGCGTGCCGCTGTGCAGGCTACAGAAGCCCGGCAGAGCTGCAGAGCGTTATTATGGAGCCCAGCGGCCGGCTGTCCTTTATACCGCTTGAGAGAATAAGGCCGGTCACATGCGAGGATATGCAGCTTGAGCCGCAGCAGAAAAAGCTTATAACGGTGGTGATAAGCGACGGCAAGGTATTGCGCGATAATCTGAAACGGGCAGGCAGAAACGAAAACGCGCTTAACAAAGACCTTGAAAGGCAGAAACTCAAGCCGGAAGAAATACTGCTGGCCTTTTATGACGGCGGCAGTTTTACGGCATATACCAGAGACTGCGAGAAGATAATAAACGAAGCGCAGCAGTAAAGAGATACGGAATAAAAAATAACGGTAAATAACGGTATTTACATTATGGGAAAAGGGTGATATTATAGGTATACAGAAAAGCAAATATAAAAAGCAAATATATAATTAAGGAGACAAAATGAGAAAAATAAAACGATTTTTAGCGCCTGTGCTTATAAGTCTGCTGCTGTTTTCCGCCTGTTCGCCGGAAACGGCGCAAACACCGCAAGACAGTACCGGGACGACAGGACAACCGGCAACTGCCGATGTTATAACCGAAGAACCTACCGAAACGCCCGCCGCGGAGCAAAAAACAGATGCGGAAATACTGGCGGATTTTTACGGCGGCGGATACAACACAAATACTCTTATAGGGATCGACCAGTTCGGCCGGGTTTTTGAAGCCGGCGGCAATGACCGAGAGAACAAGGAGGTCGGCATTTTTTACTGGCCCTGGTTTAAGGAGGGCAGCACTCCGGGGGTATATAACAATACCGAAATACTGGCAATGGAAAACGGCCTGAGCATACTTACCGGCCCGGATTTGCCCAACCCCGAAATAAGCCCAGCGGGAGAAGACCATTACTGGGGAGAGCCGCTGTTCGGGTATTATAACTCAAAGGATAAGTGGGTAATAAGGCGGCACCTGAGAATGCTGGAGCTTGCCGGAGTGGATTACATATGCTTTGACTGCACTAACGCCGTAGCCTTTGTTACCGAAGCGCGAACAGTGTTGGACTGCATTACGGAGCTGCAGGAGGCGGGCTTTGATCCGCCCAGGCTGACATTTTACACGCATCACAGAAGCATAGAGACAATGCGCAGACTTTATGCAAATATTTATAAAAAGGGCTACGGCCGGAGCGGTTGGTATACCTATAACGGGAAGCCCATGATAATAGGCTATACCAAAGCGCAGGATGACATACAGGCGTCGTTCGGCAATTACAATCCCGGCGAGCTGTCGCAGGAAATGCTGGATTTCTTCACTTTTGTCCGTCCCGAATGGCCCAACGAATATAAAACCTATCCCGACAGCATAGCATGGGTGGAGTGGCAGTATCCCGCGCCGGTACACAACTATTTTGACTGTATAACGGTATCCCCTGCCGCGCATCCCGGCTGCCCGTTTTCCTTTTCGTTAACAGGGCGGAGTACCAACTGGGGACGGGGCTGGAACCCGGATACAGGGGTAAATGTCAGCCAGAATGCCGAAAAGGGCACATATTATCAGAAGACATGGGATACGGCGCTGTTGTATAACCCGGATATGATATTTATAGGCGGCTGGAACGAATGGACCATGAACAAATTCATGTACGGTGAAGAATATGTGCTTGTGGATAATGTAAACATGGAATATTCCCGCGATATTGAGCCCATGAAGGGCGGATATAACGACGCATTTTATATGCAGACCGTTGCCAACATAAGAAAGTATAAAAAGACCGAGCTTCCGCAGGCCCGGTTTGCTTCCGTAACTCCGGGGGACGATTTTGACTGGGACGGCGTAACGGCGGTATTCCGTAAGTTTGAGGCGGTAAACGAGGCGCGCGACGCGGGCGGAAAGCCGGAAACGGTTTATTATACACAGGAGGCGGCGCGCAACAATATTACCCAGATACAGGTAGTGACGGATGAATTCAATATATATTTCAGGATATTGTGTTCGGAAACCATTACGCCGCGGCAGGATGCAAACTGGATGAACCTATTTATAGGAACCGGGGATCTTGAGAAAAAAGGCTGGGAGGGCTACGAGTTTGTTGTTAACCGCTCCGGCGAAGGAAATGTGGATAAGCTGTCGGAGGATATGTCCTGCGAGCCAAAGGGAAACGCCGTTGTGACTATGCAGGGAAATGCAATGTTTGTTACTGTTCCGCGCGCTTTGCTGGGGCTTGGTGCAGACGATAACAGCTTTTACTTTAAGGCTGCGGACAATATAACCCATGCCGAAAACATAATGGATTACTATGTTTCGGGCTGTTCCGTTCCCATGGGGCGCATGAGCTTCCGGTATGTCGGGTAAGAGGTGCGGCGGTGCGGAATATGCCGTATAAAATCAAAAGTCAGACAGTAAAAAAGCTTCGGGATAACCGAAGCTTTTTGTATGCGGTAAACTGCGCCTTTTTGTATGCTGCAGAACTGCGCGGCGGAATTATTGCTCCGCTATGGCCTCAAGGATGTTCTGGGCGTAAACCCTTATCAGCCAGTCATTGGGGTGGTTGATATTATTGCCGGTGGTCGAGGCAAAGGTTTTGTACTGAAGAATGCTCTTATGAACGGCATAAAAATCCACCAGCGCACAATTATCGCGGTTTTGCGGCAGATCGGCAAGCTCGCGCAGCGCAGCGCCCTGATACTTCTGCATATTGTCCCAGCCCACGCGTGGATTGGGGTTCATGCAGGAAACAAGCACCGTTTCAAGGCGAGGATTGGCTTTTTTGACCGTGTCGATTATAGCCTGTGTTTTCGCGCTGAATTCCTCCATGGGTGTATTTCCGTTATTCATGCCGAAGGAAAGAATCATCAGGTCGTAGCCGGAATAGCTGCCCGAATAATTATAGTCTCCGACGGTGCCGCTTAAAGCGTCAAGGCCGTTTTCCACGGTCCAGCCGCCCACCGCTATATTATCCACCGTTACCTTGCCGGAGGTCATTGCATTCAGTCCGTCCTGGATAAGCTTGTGCATATAGGGCATATAGGGCTCGCGGTTATACATACTGGAGGCATCACAGCCCGAGAAAATGGAATCTCCGTAGAAAAGCACCCGTATATCCCTGCCCTCTTTCAGTGCCTTGGTCGTGAGGGGCAGCCGCTCTTTCTGGCAGACGGTGCTTTTAATGTTCCGCTCCTTTACCTGTGCCAGGTCGTAGGTATAGGAAACGCATATCTGTTTTTCAAAAATAAACGGGCTTATGCAGTATATGCAGGCTCCGAAACGGCTCTTGCCGTCGGTCCAGTTCGGGAATTCCGGAATAAACTGCCCGTTTTCGTCCCGCCCGGAGAGGTCGTTTTCGGTAAAGAACGGAATGGAGGAGCCGGGAGTGCGCCTGATAATATTTGTGCCCTTTTCCCACACCCAGTCAATGCCCTCTTTGTATTCCTTTTTAAGGTAGACATCCACAACGGCGTTGATATGCTGGGGCACAAACAGCAATTTGCCCAGGATCTCCCCGTTCTCCTGCTGCATCATGGCCATGGATTCGTTATACATTGTGGAATGCTTCCAGAAGGGCAGCATGCGCTGCTTATCGGTATAGGAGTAAAGCGGATTATCGATGGAAGAGGTTTTGTCGCCCGGAAGCTCAAGATGTGTATCGCATATAAACATGGCGGTAAGCAAAATATCGCCCTGAGCATAAAAGCCCAGGCTTTCAAGAGGGGCGGGAGCCCATTTTTCGCCCTTGGTTATAATGCTGCTGACCGGGATAAGAATGCTGCCGGTAAAGTTCTCCGGGATGACTACGGCGCATATTCCGTCCAGCTCCTCGCACCGGGCGGTTTTTATTGTTTTGTCCTCCCCGGCAAGTACCGCAAAGGAGCTGCCGCCCAGCCAGACGGAAACGGAATTCTTATCCGCGGCGTTTATTGCAAGAAGGGTTTTGGCCGCTCCGTTTACAACGCTGATGCCGTAGAATTCGGTACCGTCGCAGTCAGCGTCCAGATTGCCGCCGGAAACAATGTTTTCCCTTAAAACTCTGCCGGTGCTTATATGCAGTCCGTCGGGAGCGGCGGAAAAACCTTCGCCCTGTCTGATTGTACAGTCGTTAAAGCGCGTAAGTGCCGTGCATTTTATGGAGGCGTCTCCGTACATGAAGGCGTAATCCCATTTGCTTACAGGGGCATGAGCCACGGTATTGCCTGCGGCAGGGTCGGTGGGCTGGGTATGTACAAGAGTAACGCCCTTGCGGTCTGCGCTTAAAAAAGCCTTTCGTATATTCATTTGTTTGTCCTTTCTCAGGCTGCAGGATTATGTTATTCTGATTTTTGCCGCGATGAGAACAATTCCCTTTCGGCAGAAAACCATGCCTGAAATATTTGTATATATTTTATCACAACCGCATTGTGCGTGCAATATAATTTGCGCAAAACCGGATTAAATGTTGCTCTGTACGGGCATTCCGTAAAAGCCGGCCGGGTCCATAAAAAGCGGTATTTGCGGCGGAAAAAGGGTAAGCAATACCATGGCGGCCACCAAAGCCGCCGACAGTATTATACCCGCGGTGCGTCCCTTTCCGGCAGGCACGGCCTTATAGACAACCGCCGCCAGTGCAACCGCCAGAACAAAGGAGAGAATATCCACCCATAAAATATGGGTTTTTGTAAAGGCGGTATAGGTATAAAAAAATAACGCGATAAACGCCATGCCGGAAACGGCGCCCGTCCACAGCGCCAGGGGGTTAAACTGCTTTTTAATAGCCGACGCCGCGCCGAAGAAAGTAAAAAACGGGAAAACAAGCAGTTTCAGATGCTCCCAGACGCTTTCGTTTACAGGTGCGACAGGCCAGAGAAACGGCAGCGGCTCATAGACAAAATGCAGAGCCGTACCAAAGATAAGGGTCAGAAAAGAACAAATAATAATGCTTCGTTTATCCATATAAACCCCTTTCGCGGCGCCGGGCCGTAAGTATTTCAGCCTGCACTAACGGCGTTTACCGCAGCCAAACAAACGCGCATTGCGGCATACGGAACAATTATATCACAATTCACCGTAAAAAACAGCAGGCACTGCATAATATGCAGGCCTGCTGAGAAATGTTCCGGTATCGGGTTTATTTGATTATTGCCGCAAGGATATTCTGAGCATAAACCCTTATCAGCCAGTCGTTGGGATGGTTGATGTTGTTGCCCGTAGTGGAGGCAAAGGCTTTATATTGCAGAATGCTCTTGTGTACGGCATAGAAATCCACAACGGCGGTGCAGGAGGAATAAGCTTTTTCCGCCGCAATCTCCTTTAATGCCGCGCCCTGGTTCTTTTGCTGTACATCCCAGCCTACGCGGGGATTGGGGTTCATGCAGGAAACCAGTATGACCTCCAGGTCGGGGTTCTTGGCTTTTATCGTGTCTATAATGGCTTTGGTTGCCGCCTTGAACTCCGACATGGGAGTGCTCATGTTATTCATGCCGAAGGAGAGGATAAGCAGGTCGTAGCCGGTATAGCTGCCCGAATAATTGATGCCACTGACGGAGCCCTTCAGGGCGTCGCGGCCGTTTTCCACCGTCCAGCCGCCCACGGCTATGTTGTCCACGGTAACCTTGCCCGTTGTTTTGGTCTGAAGCTGAGCCTCGATGAGCTTGTGCATATAGGGCATATAGGGCTGGCGGCCGTACATACCGGAGGCGTCACAGCCGGAGAAAATGGAATCTCCGTAGAACAGCACCTTCAGGTCTTTATTATTCTGCAGCTTGGAAACGGTTTTGGGCAGCTTATTTCCCTGGTATTCGGTGTATTTTATACCGCGGGAGGACACCTGAGACAGGTCGTAGGTATAGGAGACGCATATCTGTTTTTCGTACAGGAAGGCGCTTACGCAGTACAGACAGTTGCCGAAACGGCTTCTGCCGTCGCTGGTCCAGGAGTTGCCCGTGCCGTCAAACTCGTGTATGTAGGAGCCGTCGGGATTTTTGCCGCTAAGGTCGTTATCGGTAAAGTACGGAATGGAGGAGCCGTTCAGCCATTTGATCTTATTGGTGCCCTTAACCCATTCCCAGTCCACGCCTTCCTTGTATTCCTTTTGCAGGTACACATCCACAACGGCGTTTATTTTTGTGGGGACGAACAGCAGAGTGCCGTAAATACTGCCGTCGGACTGCTTTATCATGGCCATGGATTCGTTATACATGGTGGAGTTCTTCCAGAAGGGGGCTATGCGCTGAGCGGTGGTGTAGGAATAGTTTTCGTTTTGTATTCCGCTTGCCGTCTGGTTGGGAGGTGTAAGGGTGGAGGCACACAGGAATACCGCAGAGAGCAATACACCGTTGCCGCCTCCGTCGCAAAGGTGGAAGCCGAGGTTCTGTATCGGGGTCTTGGCCCATTGCTTTGCGTCTGCGGCGATATGGCTGTCCGCGATCCTGTTAAGAGGGATCAGAACACTGCCGGTGAAGGACGCAGGAAGGAAAAAGCAGTATCTGCCGTTGACATTACCCTGCCCTTCCGCAGCTTCAACCTTGCCGTTATCCCATGCAAGGGCTATCGGGTCTCCTTCGGGATAGAGGAAAATGTTCTTGCCGTTTTTATCGGTACCCTGCAGACCGAAGAGTACGCTGTGGCTTTCCTTATTGGTAACGGTAATGCCGACGTACTTGGTCTTGCTGTAATCGGCGGAAAGCAGGTTTGCGCCGGAATATATAGCGTAGGTATCGGCATAGACGCCGTTGCTTTGCTTTATGAGCAGGCCGTCCGAGGTAAATTTGAAGACTCCGTCGCCGCTGCCCTGCTTGCCGTCGTTAAAGCGGGTAAGCGCGGTGCATTTTACCGACGCGCTGCCATATGTAACATAATAGTCCCACTTGCTTACCTCCTGATGCGAAACCGTTGGGCCGGGAGGTGATACGGTGGAGGTGGAATCCGGCGTCGGACCCTGCGTCGGGTCGGACGTCGGGTCGGATGTCGGGTCGGATGTTGCCGTATCCGTGGGTATGGGGGCGGTCTGCCAGTCCTGGCTTTCCGAAGGGGATACGGTGGCAATTTGCGTGGTTGTTTCGGTACCCGGAGAAGCGGTATCTTCTACGGAAGCCTGGGGCGTCTGGATACAGCCTGCCATAAGAAGGCTGAGCACGGAGGCTATGGCTGTGAGTTTGATCAGGTTTTTCATTTCACTGATTCCTTTCGACATGAATAGTTACAGCATTTAATTTATATATGCATTTCTAATAATATATCATAACAGATCAAATAATACAATATACCAATAGCGGAATAAACCAAAAATTTTATATATTTTGCGTTTGCTCTTTATTATTCGCGGCGGTTGTGCTATAATATGCAAAAGTCGGCCTTGCAGCGGATTGATGTTATCATGAGCCGACGGCTTTAAGGAGCATAAAATGTTTGGTTTTCGAAGAACTGTCGATATAGGCATTGACCTGGGCACCGCCAGCGTGCTGATATACTGCAAGGGCAAGGGTATAGTGCTGCGCGAGCCGTCTGTTGCCGCGGTGGACAAGGCCACCGGCGCCGTTAAGGGGGTCGGCACCGAGGCGCAGCGCATGCTGGGACGCACTCCGGGCAATATAACGGCGGTGCGCCCGCTTAAAAACGGCGTTATATCGGACGACATGGTAACGCTTAAAATGCTGCAGATGTTCATACTCAAATGGCGCGGGCGCAAAAGCCTGAAAAATGCGCGGGTCATGGTTTGCGTGCCCAGCGGCGTTACCGATGTGGAGCAGCGTGCGGTCAAAAAGGTGGCGTACGATCTTGGCGCCAAAGAGGTGTTTGTTATCGAGGAGCCGCGCGCCGCGGCCATAGGCGCGGGCATGGACATTTCCCTGCCGCGCGGCTGTATGGTAGTGGATATCGGCGGCGGAACCACGGATATAGCGGTGCTTTCGCTGGGACAGAGCGTGGTCAGCGCGTCCCTCAAAATAGCCGGAGACAAAATGGACGAGGCCATTGTGCGGTATATAAAGCGCAAGCATAATCTGCTTATAGGGGAAAGGACGGCCGAGCTGTTAAAAATAAATATCGGCACGGCGTTTCCCAGGAGCGAAACGCTTTATACCGAGGTTAACGGCCGCAATCTGCTTACCGGCCTGCCCAAAACAATTACGGTTTCCAGCGAAGAGATGCGCCAGGCCATGAGTGAAAACCTCAATGCTCTGGTGCAGGGAGTGCATTCGGTGCTGGAAAGAACGCCGCCGGAGCTTGCGGCCGATATTTACATAAACGGTATATGCATGACCGGGGGCGGCAGTCTGCTCTTCGGGTTGGATAAGCTGTTCAGTGAGACCTTTCACGTTAACTGCTACATCGCGGAGGATCCGCTTTCCTGTGTTGCGCTGGGCGCCGGGGTTTGTCTTGAACATCTTGCGGGGGATGACATGTTTATGGATGATCTGCTGGACGGCTGAGGCGCGGAGGTTTGTTCCTGCAGGGAATGCGGGCGCATAAGGCTGTAAGCACTTGCTTTTATGAGCGAGCGCAAAATACTTTCTTGGGAGATAAGAAATATGCCGGAAATACTGGACATTATACTGAAAATCGCACAGGCGGCGGGAGCGTTTATAATAGTGGCTGCGGTGGTGTATCTTCAGCTGCGCCACGGAGGGGCTGTATGCCTGCCGCCCGAGAGCGGACAGGCGCTGCCCGAGCCCGGGCCGGTGCCACAGGAGGACACTCTGGGCGCGGCATTGCCGCACTGCGTAAAGGATACCTCGCCGGAAAGGCTGCATTTTGTCTGCGAAAACGACCGCGAATTTGAGCGGCGGGACATTTGCTTTGAGGGCGGATATACCGCGCTTGAGGGCGTAGTGACCTTCCGCGGAGACAATTACCGCTCCGGAGGCGCTTACGGCACGGCGAATATTACAAGAAAGAAATTTGACAGGAGCGTCTGGTACTGCCGTACCGGGCGGTTGGAAAAGACCAACGGCCGCGGCAAATACTGGACGGGCAGCGGCTGGACGGGGCAGCCCATCATCATAAAATGGGATGCCGCCGTGCGGGAGGCCATGAACCTGTATCAGGACAAAAAGCAAAAAGAACTTACGGAAGTAATTTATCCCACAATGGACGGAAACGTGTATTTCCTGGACCTTGAGGACGGAACTCCGACGCGTCCGCACATTGAGCTGGGAATGCCCATCAAGGGTACCGGTTCGCTGCATCCGGGCGGACTGCCGATATTTATAGCGGGAGCCGGAGATTCCATGGGGGAAAAATGCGCACGCAGCTTTATCATCGACCTTGTAAAAGGGCAGATAGCCTGTGAACTGGGGTATAACGACGAATTCGCGCCCAGAAAGGACCATAAGTGCTTTCACGGCTATGACTCCTCTCCCCTGTACGATGTTAAGAACGACATAGTGCTCCAGCCCGCGGAAAACGGAATCATATATACCACCAGGCTTAATTCCTCCTTTGAAAACGGGGAGCTTAAGCTGGCGCCCGAGATTATAAGCCGTACCCGTTATTCAAATGACCGTTCCGGTGAGGAGCGCTTCTGGCTGGGTATGGAATCTTCCGCCGTAATGTGGAAAAATTACATGTATATCGCCGATAACGGCGGCAATCTGATGTGCTATGACATAAACACCATGGAGCTTATCTGGGTATGCGACACCGTTGACGATTCCAATGCCTCGCCGGTGCTGGAAGAGGAGGACGGAAACGCGTATATTTATATCTCCACCAGCCTGCACTTTACCAAGGATGAAACGGGCTGGGGGGAGGTCCCGGTGTGGAAAATCAACGCCTGCACCGGAGAAAAAATATGGGAGCGCAGATATCGCTGCGGCACCATGGAGGGGGTTTCGGGCGGCGTTCAGGCCACGGCACTGCCGGGAAAGAATAAGCTGAGAAATCTTGTATACTTTGCGGTGGCGCGTACCGGAGGCTTTGACAAGGGCCTGCTGGTGGCGCTGGATAAGCGCACCGGCGCCGAGGTGTGGAAGGTGCGGCTTAACCATTATGTCTGGTCGTCTCCTCTGGGTATTTATGACCCGGACGGAAACGGCTATGTGGTGCAGTGCGACAGCGACGGCAACATGATGCTCTTTGACGGGCTGACCGGAAGCCTGTTAGACTGCATAAGTCTGGGCAAAAATATAGAGGCAACTCCTGCGGCTTTCGGCAGCACGGTGGTGGTGGGTACCAGAAGCCAGAGGATCTGCGGAGTCAGGATAGTATAATGCCGATAACGCGTAAGCAAAACGCGTAATAAATAAAAACCGAAAGGAACATTCAACATGGAGTACATTGCTATAAAGGATATCTGGGCAAAGCCCGAGCCGTATTACGATAAAACAATAACCGTTGCCGGATGGGCGCGCACCATACGGAACAGCAAGGTTTTCGGCTTTATTGAGCTTAACGACGGAGGCTGCTTCAGGAATCTGCAGGTGGTGCTGGAGCAGCAGGAGCTGGAGAATTTTGATGAAATAATCAGGCTGGGCGTGGGCAGCGCCGTTATAGTGACCGGCAGACTTATAGCCACGCCGGAAGCACAGCAGCCCTTTGAGCTTAAGGCAGCGGAGGTGAAAGTGGAGGGCGCCAGCGCGCCGGACTATCCGCTGCAGAAAAAGCGGCACACCATGGAATATCTGCGCACGCTCCCCCATCTGCGCCAGCGCACCAATACTCTGGGCGCGGCATACCGCATGCGTTCTCTGGCCGCCTTTGCCATTCATAAGTTTTTTAACGAGCGGGGCTTTGTGTATATGCATACCCCCATTATCACGGGCAGTGACTGCGAGGGCGCCGGAGAGATGTTCCAGCTTACCACGCTGGACATAGGCAATCCGCCGCGCACGCAGGACGGTGCGGTGGATTACTCACAGGACTTTTTCGGCCGGAGGGTGGGGCTCACCGTGAGCGGACAGCTTATGGGAGAGAGCGCCGCTATGGCCTTCGGTAAGATATATACCTTCGGCCCGACTTTCCGCGCAGAGAAGAGCTATACCGCCCGTCATGCCGCCGAGTTCTGGATGATAGAGCCCGAGATGGCTTTCTGCGACCTGGAGGGTGATATGGCTGTGGCTCAGGACATGATTAAATATGTGCTGTCCTATTGCATGGAGCAGGCTCCGGATGAGCTGGCGTTCTTCAACAAATTCATTGATAACGGCTTGCTTGACCGCCTCAATAATGTGGTCAATACCGAGGAATTCAAGCGGATCACTTATACCGAGGCCATCGAATTGCTCAAGAAAAGCGGCAAAAAATTTGATTATCCCGTGGAATGGGGCTGCGACCTTGCAACGGAGCATGAGCGCTACATCACCGAGGAGGTATTCGGCTGCCCGGTATTTGTTACCGATTATCCCAAGGAGATCAAATCGTTTTATATGAAGCTCAATCCCGACGGCAAAACCGTGGCGGCGGTAGACCTATTGGTGCCCGGAATCGGCGAGATAATAGGCGGTTCCCAGCGTGAGGATGACGCGGAAAAGCTTACGGCGCGCATGAGAGAGCTGGGCATGGATATAGAGAGCTACCAGTGGTATGTGGACCTGCGGCGCTTCGGCGGGGCCACGCATTCCGGCTTCGGACTGGGCTTTGAGAGACTGCTGATGTATATAACCGGCATCGCCAACATCAGAGATATACTCCCCTTCCCCCGTACTACCGGCTCCTGCGAGCTGTAACGGGCGCAGGACAAGTTCCTTGTACAAATTATGACCACCGGAACACCGGTGGTCATTATGTTTATGTGCAAAATCCGGAATATTGCAGGCGATTTATTGTGCGGTTTAGCACTCTGAATTTTATTGACGGCTTTTAATATCCTTTTTTCAGAAAAGCTATAATATCGTTTTTTTCCGCTTGGAACATATTCTTGCCGTACAGATAATCGGATATATCGGCCAGCACCCGCGCGGGATAGGCCGACAGATCCTTCCGGGCAATTATGCGGCGCGCATCGTGCAATGCCGCGCCCATGCGGATATCGGAAATGTAATCGCAGCCCAGAGTCTCTCTTATTTCTTCAAACAAATCCATTTTTCTCTCCTCCGGTTTGAAACCGTTATTCATTCCGCATCGGCTGCGAAACGGAGTAAATCCAAAAGTATTTCAAGATCCCGACTGTTCCGTGAAGCCTTGATTCAGAGATTCAAGGAATCCTCCGAAGATAATATTTTCGGCTTTTTTCCGGGCCGCAACGGCATCTTCAAACCTTTTATAATAACCAAGTCTTGTTCGATGTCCCCGGAATTTAATCTGAGCTTCCCAATAGCCCCTTTTCCGGTCATAATACACGCCGCGGCATCCGCTTGTGTTTGCGGCAGAAGGCGTCATATCACGGATTTTTGCAAGCTGAGTTCCGCATGTAAAGCCGGCGTTTTGCCTCGCGCAGGCGGCGTTCATCTTTTGTGCGCACGAAGCACAGCTGTTCTCTGCACCGGAGGATAGCGTGTCCGTTGCTTTGTAGGTGATATTGCCGCAATCGCATACGCACTTCCATAAGCGAACCTGCCTGTTTCCGCGTTTGGCATATTTATCGGAACGGCAGATAACCGTCAGTTTGCCGATGTGCCGGCCGGTCAGATCGTGCAGTTTTTTGCAGCCGCAGCTTGTTGTGTGACCGCTTGTAAGATTTGAACCCAGCACAACCGTTTCGTTTCCGCAGTCGCAGCGGCAGAGCCAATAATCCGAGCTGTGAGTATATTCCTTGGGTTTTTCTTTCCGTTGCAAAACAACAAGCTTTCCGAAGCGCTGCCCTGCCAGATCGCGTTTGGCCACTCTTTTTACCTCCGTGCTGTTTTATTCTTCATTCCGGCAGAACCCGGGCGGGCAGTAATCCGTGCGGAAATCATGGCTGAAACATTAAGCCGGATTATTCCGCAAGGCTGTCGGTTTCTTTTTTCCGCCTGATAATAAGCAATACCGCAAGCGTTACGGAACCGGAGCCTATAAGAAGCAGCCAAAACAGGAAATCAAAATCTTCGCCCGTCGGCGGTTTGGGGTCATCGGGGGATACGGGCAGCTCCTCTACCCTGAACTGCCAGTTAAGATAGCCTACGGCGTCCTGGAAACGGTTTTCCAGGGTTATAGGCACATCCAGCGTCACATCAAGGTCTATTTTGCCGCCGGAGTAGATTGTCCCCAGGTAAACCCAGTCCGTAAGCTGAGCCGTCTGATCGGCAGGCGCTTTGAACAGGTCGGAATTGCCGTTTTGTTTTACGGTAAGGTTAAGCCTGGAGAGAAACTCTTCCGAGCCCTGCTCGGCGCCTAAGGAGCGCATATAAACCTTGATTTTGACATTCTTTTCAATTTTGTTGTTGATTGTGATCTTCTGTGTGACGGAATCGCCGGGCATGACATTTTTGAAATCGGTAAACAGATCGGAAGGGGAAAACTTACTGCCGGGAAGAAAAATAAATTCCTTGGCATTCCCGTCATAAGTGACCGTTCCGTCCGCATAAGCACTTATAAAGCAGGACAAAAGCAGGACTGCAAAAATAAGCAGGCAGACCGGTATCCTCATTGCCTTTTTCATTCTCCCGTCACCTCATTTCCGTTAGCGCTTACAATTTTATTGCCCTCCAGAGTGACATTCCACTGTTGAGTTACCGCCTTTTCGGGAGACGACTGAATGGCGGAAGCCACGATCTCCACCGAAAGGTGATATCCCTGCGGGACATTTGCTCCTTCAAGCTGTCTGCATTCCCGGACAAATGCCGCCGTGACAGCGCCGGGAGCAACCGGCGTCTGATAATACCAATAGCCGTCCGCGCCTTTTATCCAACCGGTATCGGTGTAAAAAATCAGTTCATAGTCAACATCCGCCTGCGGCACCTTTGCCGTAACCGTCTGCCCGGATGCGTTTTCATCCTTCATCCAGGTGACATTGACCGCTGCGCGTATATATGCCTCTGTTCCGCCGGTATTTTTAACGGCTGCATTGCGCTTGACCGTCCCGTCAAACTCCTCCATTACATCGCAGGAAACCTGCGCCGGGGTAAAGGTATTCGTTTTCTCCTCCGACGCTGTCATAATAAAGGCAAGCGTGCCGCCGACAGCCGCCCCAAGCACAAGGAGCAGAGAAGCGAGCAATGCGATAAGACGCCTTTGACGGCGGCGCTTTAACCGCTCGGGATAACGCCGTACATAACTGCCTGAATTCTGATTGTTCATTGTACCGCTTTCCTCCTTTATTGATTTTGCCCGAAGTGGTTGACTTGATAGCTGTCTCCGTCCAGCCATTTTTCTTCCGTCCTGATGTTTTCAAATGTCAGTACCAGGCCGTCCGACGTAAGAAAAATGCTTTGCGTGCTTTCGCCCGGAGAATACCGCCACGACCAGTCGGTCTTTTCGGTAACCGTATAGCTGCCCACCGGAAGCTGGGTGACGGTGGTCTTGCCGTTGCCGTGGACGGTGACGGTCAGGTCAATGTCCTTGGTGTTTTCCCCCGTTCCCTTTATGCGGAACAGGAAGGTCTGGTTTTCATCCGCCGCATTCCAACCGCTCTTTTGCACAGTAAGAGAGGCAAGCGTCGGGTCGTAGAGGAAAATGATAGCATTCTGCGCCGAATCCGAGGACAAGTCCTGCGTAATGCTGAACTGTCGGGGAGCATAGTTATCAATGGGTACATACTGCTCGGTAACGGTGGAATACTCGGTGGATTTTGTTACCGGTTCTATCAGATCGTTGCCGAAAGCGTCCCGGTAATACACCGTGTACTCAACGGAGGCGGCTTCCGTATAATAGAAGATTATCTCTTTGTCCAGCTCATTGATAATGACGCTGGTGCTGGTGTTGGTGGGATAATACTTGTTTTGTTTATCCTCGGGCAGGAGATTCAGCTCCGTGCCCATCTTGGCCTTTTCCGTCACCGTTGTTCCGAACATAACGGAATTTATGCGGTCGTCCGCAATCATTTCCGTTGTTCCTTCCTTATAATAGTGAACGGTATAACTCACCGCCACGGGTTCGGAAAATTTGGGATAGAGGTTATAGTTTTTGGTTATGGGCATGGTAAAGGAGAAGGGCTTCTCCGTTTCGCCGTCCTTGTAAAACCAGCCTGCAAACACATAACCGTCTTTAACCGGGGGCGCAGGTTCCGAGGCAAGAGTGTACTTTTCGATATCTGTCTGCTCGCCGTTGTAGCCTTCATAGATGTAGAGCGTCTGCATGGTTTCATCCGTATAGGTTTTTACCGTGTACAGGCCGTTTACCCACTTTGCGTAAAGTGCCATATTAGTTGAGGGCATTACATGGGCGGAAAGGTCAAACCGCTCTCCGGTACATTCCGGGTTGCGGTACCAGCCTACGAAGACCGCGTCGCTTTCCACGCCGTCGGGTTTATCGGTCGGGATGTAGTCATACTGACTCAAAGAGTCCTGATACTTTACATCGAAGGATTTATCCGTCTGATTATTGGATGCAGAATAGAATTCAAGGCTGTAAATCTTGCGACTGTAGTAAAACTTTGCGCCGTTGCAGTTTTCGCCGTTTTTTGTGCTGGCATTCAAATCGCAGGTGTATCCCTCAAACTCATAGCGGTCTTCATCCGTAACGGTATAGTTGCTTCCTTTGAACGAGATCTCAAAGATCAACTGATAATCGCCGCTCAGATCCTGGCCGTAATAGGTCATGGTGCTGGTGCCGGAGCCTTCGGTTTCGTAGCGATAGTAGGTAATGTTTTTTTGCGGCATTACTCCGATATAGTTTGTCCAAGGCCCGCTCGCGCTGCGGTTTTCGCTCCAGAAGCTGCTGCCGGCATTATCCGCGATAGCGTTGTATTGTGCGGATATATCCTTTCCCCAGCGTGCCGTAATTGTGCCGAAGTCATTGCTGTTTGAATTCTTCGCCCGGAATTCCAGCGTAAACTCTGTACGCACAAAGTACACATTCAGTACTGTGCTGCCGTTAGCGTCCACCGTTACGGTATCGCTGTGATCAAGCTTCCACAGAGCCTCGTCCGGTCTGATATCGCTCATGTGCCTAACCGGAGTATCCGGTATACTGCACGAATAGCAGTCGGCGGTATGCGAGTGCTCTGTTTTGCCGCAGCCGTAGCAGGCGTCGGAGTGTGCGTGCTCTTCAAGGCCGCATTTATCGGTATTGCAATTCCCGTCGGAGTGCGCGTGCTCGCTCTTGCCGCAGTCCATATTCACAACATCGCCGTTGCTTGCGTCTCCGTTGTACTCATACCATGTTCCGTTGAAGTAAATTACTTTTCCATTAACTGTAAGCGCTCGTCTCGCAATAGTACCGTTTGATGGGTTATTCGGGGCACCAATACCTGCCGAAGAAGCTGTGGAGCTAGCGCCCGGATAGCAAAGAACGCTATGTGTGTGTTCCTCCAGTGAACAGCAGCCTGAATCGTGCGTATGCTCTTGCTGCAGGCAAATCAGGGAGCATTTTTCGTCGGTATGCGAATGCTCCTCCTGAGTGCATATAAGCGTCCGGCAGTCGTCGGTATGCACATGGCTGATGAGGGTATCCTCGTTCCAGGTAACCTGATTGCCTACATTACCCCAGGCGTCGTGGGAGCTGAGATAGGAATACTCGTCGTCATTTGCGTTCTGTCCCCAAAGCACTATGGTATAGTCCGCCTGCCCCTTTTCGGGCTGCCAACGGGCAACATAGGTCACGTTTCCCTCAACGGTGACCGTATCGGCCAACAACGGCTGCCAACCGAGAAATGTGTAGCCTTTGCGGTTGGGTGCTTTGATACTCTCCGCCTCAAATGTTGTGCCGTATTTGGCGTAGATGGGTTCCGGCCCGTTTACACCGCCGTTTACATCAAAGGTTACGGTATAATAATCGCGGTCATAGTAGATTTCCACCTTGGTTGTTCCGTCCGCCGCAATGGTGGTCTGAGGTACGCCCTTGCAGTGATAGCCGGGCTTATTGTTTGCGACAGCCTGAGTGTAGGCGTCGATATCCCCCTCAAGCTCCACCACCGTGGGCTGCTGATCGGTATATGTATCGTTTTCCAGGTCCTGATAATAGTGATACACGGTGTAGTTGGCCGTTCCCGCTTTGTAATAAAGGGTTACCGTAATATTATCGGCAACGGAGGCAAGGTCAAAATTCAGCGTATATGCGCCGGTTTCATCGTCTTTGGCAAGAACAATATAATCGGTCAGGCCCACTGCCGTATCCGAGGGTATGGAATAATTGAACAGCCCGGGTACTTCCAGTGTTTTTCTGAACTCTGCGCCCTTTTTTATCTGCGCGGTGTAGGGCTGCGCCACCATTGCCTGGTTGGCCTGATATACATAGTTAACGGTTACGGTGACCGTTTCGTTGTCCGCCGCTTCGGCAGTAATCACTATACCTGTCGACCGAAAGGACACAAACAGCATCACAAGGCATAGAAGAAGAATAAACGCTCGGAGCGGTTTTGTGTGCGATACGGATTTAATGTGTTTTGCATGATACATATTTATGTCCCCTTTATTTGATTTCCTGTCGGCAGGTCTTCAAAAGGCTTAACCGTTTCGCCGGCGGAGCCGTATGCCGACAGCACAGCAATAATGACAATAACCGAAAGAGTCGCCGGTTTTTGCTTTATGCCGGTTTTTTCATTGATTCGCTCTCCTGTTTAAGCCATGCAGCCCGATTATCTGCCGGCAAATAAGGCCATATGAGAATATCCGCCGTCACCGGGCGCCGGGTATTCTCATATGACCTGCACCCCGGACGGTGCAGGCCATGCATAACATATCAGCTGCCGTCAAATGCGCTGAAGGCGGCTTCCCAGGTATCAAAACCGTTCTCCTGAACGGCCTGAGCAACGATCTTGATTTCGTTAAAGGAGGCCGCGTTTGCGTTATCGATGCCGGCAGGAATAAGTACCTGACGGAACATGGGAGAGGTGTCTTCGCCGGGAGCAATAACGCTGTCATATTTCAGCACGAATTTTGCGTCGAACTGACCGACGGTAAAGGTGTCTCCGGCCTCAACATCCACAACGGACCAGCCGTCCCCCAGCTCGCCGACAAGCAGGCTAAGAGCGGCCTTGTACCCGTCGTTGGGGAATGTCGCTTCAAACTCCGGATAGTAAGCCGCAACAAGATTCATCCAGTTGCTGACATTTACCGTCGCACGGATATACGCGGGGTTGCTGCCGGTGTTGTGTACGGTGGGGTCTTTGTCCAGCATGGCGCCGGGATAAGCCGCTCCAATGCCGTATTCGTTTGCGGTCACGCGGTCGCCGTCCGTTGCCTTGCCCTCCGCGTCCACCGGGGCCTCGTCCAGGACGATCCTGACATCACCCATCGTAAAGGTGTTCTTTGAGGTTTTGGTATCGGTAAAGTAAGCTATGGAAGCGCTTGCGATTGCCATTACCGCGATTACCGCAACCAGGGCAAGCGTGATGATTTTCTTTTTGGTCATAGCTGCCGTCTCCTCTTAACGATAAGAATTACTGCCAATTGGTGGCTGCGCCGCCAAAGGGATTGTACTCAGCGCCGAAAGCGTTATCAAAGGCCTCTGCCGCAGTATCAAAGCCGCCGGCCTGGCAGGCAACGGAGAACACCGGACAGGAGACGCTGTTCCAGTTCCAGCCTTCGTCCAGAGTGAGCTTCTCGCCGAATGCGTAAGCGCCGTCTTCCTTCATCTCAAAGGATTTGTCCAGGTAAACACCGGAAACAAACTGCTCCGTAGTCTCGCCTGCGGCAAGCGCGGTGTTGTAATCGGCAAAGTAAACGTTATAGTTGATTCCGTCGATAACGGTCTCAAAGTAGTTCCATTTGCCGTCGTGAGTCCAGGTCCAGTCGGAGCCGTCAGTGCTTACGACCTGGCCATCGTCGGTAATCTTGTTGCCGAAGTTGAAATGCAGTACGTTTTTACCTGCGTTGAATGTTTCATAACCGTCGTCCAACGCGGAGGGTATGGCAAAATAAGTGCGGATATATGCCGCCTCGGAGCCGGTGTTCTTGACGGTTACCATCTTGTCGACATAGTTCTTGGCCGTCGGCATGCCGTACTCATCCTTCTCGCCCTGCGCAGAGCCCACTATGGGGAGGAGCTTCTTGTTCTGCTCAAAGGGTTCCAGGCCGTTTTCGCCCCTCTGCTGCTCGATGAGTTCAATACTTACATTTCCTACGGTAAAGGTGTTGTCTGCCTGCTTGGTATCCGTCAGATACGCAAGGGAGGCTCCTGCAACAGCCATAACTACAAGTACGGCCGCAAGGCACAGGGTTACTATCTTTTTCTTTGACATAATTGCATTATTCCTTTCTGATGTATTGTTTTATTTCGGAGAATAGTTATGTTGTTGTCGGCGCGACCTTTCCCCAAGCGGTTATAGCGTCGGCAATGCTGTCCTGCTGCACGGCATACGCCGTAAAGGTCATGGTGGGCAGGTCGGTGCTCACCGCCTGAAGCTGCTGCTTTGTGACCTCTTCCTTTACAATCACCTGATTGTCCTTAAGGACAGGATAAACCGCGTCGGCGGCGGCTGCCGGGACCTGGCGGTAATAAACGCCGGCCACTCCGGCCAGAGCCGTCCAGCCGCCCGCAATGTCATAGGTCATAAACGTGCCGAAATTTGACGACGTTTCCACCTTTACAAACAGCCAGCAGGCTTCGGAACCGGCTTTTACGGTAACCGCAGGGTCTTTTGTGAGGGTTTTTCCGGGCACCATTTTCAGGTCCAGGTTGTCGCTCTCGGCAAGCTGGATACTGATATCTCCAACAGTAAAGGTGTTATTTATAGGGTCGGTCTTTGCGCTCAGCCAGGCGAGCGTTCCGCCGACGGCGCAGCACAGCACAAGGGCAATTGCCGCAGCAGAGAGCCATACTTTCTTTTTCATGATTACTCCTCCTTTCCTCCGTATTTTGGGCAGCTATTTATAAATAAGGCAACTCCTTATTTATCGGGAATTACTCAAAGCCGCCGGCACTCCAGGCGGCCCAAGCCGTGTTGAAGCCGTCGGACTGAATGGCATAGGCAGTAACATTGATCTCCGCAGTTTCGTAACCGGTAATGTCGGCGGTGCCGGCAACGGTAAACTCAGCAAACACGGGGTAATCGACGGCGGAATTCGTCTGATTTGCGCCTACCTTTTTGTAATAGATGCCGTTTGTTTCGTTAAGCTTTTTCCAACCGTTTGCAAGAATCTGTCCTTCAATCGTAGTGCCGGCTTCAATTGCCGACAGGCCGTTTTCCACCTTTACGAACAGATAGCTGGCTTCGCTTTTTGCGGCAAAGTGAACGGTCGGATCCTTGGTGTACCTGTGACCCGGGACCAGCTTATAGGTGTTTTGCTTTACCCGGCCTGCGGCGGTATCCGCAGTTCCGTACTCATCGACCTTTGCTTCATCCAGAGTAATGGCAACCTTTCCCACCGTAAATGTGTTATTGACCGCATCATACGACTTGAGAAAGGCAAGGGATGTAAGTGCGGTCGCGGCGGCAAGCAGCAGCGCGCAGAGCGCCAGCGTCAGTGCTTTTGTCTTTGTTTTTGTATTCATGAGAAACCTCCTGAAATATATATTTTGCAGCCTTGCGGCGTTATTTTTGGCCCGCGGCTTCGCCCTTTTTGCGCAGCTTTTTATCCTTTTTCTTTTTGCTGTCACCGAGAAGGTCGGGCAAGAACACCAGGATCACCAAAATGACGGCAAAGCCGATCGCAAGATATAATCCCGGAGGATTTTGCACAAAATGCGCAAAATACCCCAGGTAAGGGATGGAGAACAGCGGCTTGCCGATTATATTTTTGCAATGCACGGGGGTTCCGTCCGCCGTATCGTTGGCATCGCCCTGCGTGCGGAACCGAATCACGCTTTCGTCTTCCTCGTCGGGAAGTATTTCTATGATGCGGTGCGTTGCAACGGTGTCTTCGTCCAGCATAAAGGTAATAGCGTCGCCGACTTTCAAGTCCTGAGCGTCCGCACTTTTTACATATAAGAGAGAGCCGGTCGGATAGACCGGTTCCATGGAGCCGGAAACAACGGCGTAGGTTTTGATACCTACGATGCGCACCCCGACCAGCGCTATGGCAAGGATAACGATCAGAGCTACCAGCACCGTGCTGACGATATTCCATATTTTTTTAACGCATTGTTTCATTTGTATTCTCCGTGCTCAGTATGATTCGGAAGCTTCGGTTGTGCTGCCGCCGCAAAACCTATATACTCGCGGTGTCCGTTTTGCCGCTTGTATGGCTAAAATACTGTTTGCAGGCATAATTCCGATAATATTTGAAATGATAATATCGGAGCCTGAGCGGCGGCTTCCGGCTTCTCCGAATGTGCAGGCAATTCCATACTTTTTGGCTGCATTCGGGCTGCTCAATATAAATATTATGCAGGCAGCCGTTGCAATAGTACCAAAAAATGTAATTATTGCTTTTTAAGTGTGTAATTTTTCTGCCGGAAGACTTCGTAGAGTTTACCACTCTACGGAACAGCAGGAATATTACGGCTTTTTTGTATGCGGATTGCGACATCTGTCTGCAAGAAAAAACGCCTTAAAATGCGGCTGTTGACATAGTTTATCACTATATTAAAAGCAACTTTTAAGGCGTAATATTGTATAATCCGTAATGTTTTACTTGTTTTGACACAGAAGTTTGACTGCGAATATTACAAACCTGCCGCAGCCAGCTTGTCCATATTAGAGCGTTTAAGTTCCATTGAAGAGTGAACATACCTCTCCAGTGTGATTGTTGTGGTAGCGTGACCCAGGACTTCGGAAAGCGACTTTATCTCAAAGCCTACCTCTACGGCCCTTGTAGCGAATGTGTGGCGGAGCGTATGCGCATGGACGCCCTCAAGTCCGCATTCGCGGGTGTATTTTTCAATGCGGTACTGCAGAGCGCGGGGCTCCATAAAGATTTCGGTTCCGGTGAGGATGTAGGCTGCGGCGTTGTTAACATCGGCGCGGCGGCACAAGTCAACGGCATGATCGGTCATGGGGATGGTGCGCGCCGAGGTATCGCTTTTCGGTGCGCCTGTCACGACTCTTGTACGGCATTCGCCCTCCGCCGAAGTGTCGCGAAGCCTTTGAAGGGTCGCCGTAATGCGGATCGTCTGCTCATGCAAATTTATATTACTCCATCTGAGCGCGCAAAGCTCCTCGATACGCATTCCGGTCAGCAGCATAAGCAGCACCCCGAATTTACAGGCATCCGTATCGGTCAACAGATATTTTACAAACCGCTCCTGCTCCTCCCGGCTGAGTACGCGCATTTCTTTTCGGCTCTCCTTAGGATAATTGATCTGGACAACAGAGACAATTCCGGGAAAATTCGCGGCCGTATACTTCAGTACACCGTGCAGAACAACAAGAATATCGCGAACGGATTTTACGGAAAGCCCGTCCGCACCAAGCAATTCCTTGGAAAAATCATCCACTACGCCCGTTGTAACGGCGGCAGGAAAACAGCCGCCGAGTTTAGGCTTTATATGCTTATTTATTACGGTTTCATATTTGATATAGGTGGACTCCCGTACCTTGCTCTTGCTGAGCCGCAGCCATTCGTCGCAGTAGAAAGCCAGGCGGTGTCTCGTGCCGGATGGCATAGGCTTTCCGCTGATAAGCGCCGCCTTGCATTTGGTGACCTTTTCTTTGGCTTCCTTGTAGGTCTTGCCGTAGCAAAAACCGTACTTGATTTTACCGGACAGCTCGTAATTTTTGATATACCGAGCCTCCCATCGGCCGTCTTTCCTCTTAAATATGTTTTCGCCCTTTCTCATTTTTGAAACCTCCTTTTATTTGTTGTCCGCAGCGGACAAGTGTATTTGTATATTTTAACAAATATCCATGCCCATACTGACGGCTCTCTTGACTGCGATTGTACAATCCAAAGATGAATATTTGCAGAAAAATTACCGTTTTAGCCCACAACGAATGAGCTTTTGCAAAAAATACTGCTCAAATTTGCATTTTTCGTTGCTTTTTTGTGGCAGGTGTGTTATTATATGCATGCTGAATATCTGTTTTAATTCTCGCAGAGTGGTAAACTCCACGAAATTTTCGAGCTGTGATTTTTATCACGGCTCTTTTGTAAAACAAAAACCCACCGGGCGTTTTCCGCCAGGTGGGTTTGCGTTTTAACGGTAAATTATAATAATATCTGCGGTATGACCGCAAACAGCACGGCTTTTATGACATACCTGGGACGAAGCTTATGTAAAAGTCACGGCGCCGGCCAAAGGGCAACAGAGACTGCGGAGGCTACTGCTTTTTTACATCGCGGTCAAAGCTCCACAGGGCGCTTTGCTCTTTGCCGCGGCAGTAAATCAGCCGGAGAACGGCACACACAAGGCGTCCGGGCAAAAGTCTGCGCAAAAAAGCCAGCAGCTTGTAGCCGAAGCCCACGATTATGCGGGGCGGAGGATTCCTGCGCTTCAGCGCGCGGAGCACGCACCGGGCGGCTTGCTGGGGCGGAGCGCCGTTTATTTCATCCCTGACCATGGCGTTCAGAGCGCTGCAAAAGCCCTTTTTGTATTCGGTACCCTGCACGGTGGCGCGGGTGTAACGGCGTGCAGAGGTAAAACCGGTGCGGGTGTCACCGGGCAGCACAGAGCAGATTTTGATGTTGAAGGGGTGTACTTCGTTGCGCAGGGCCTCGCTTGTGCCATCCAGCGCGTATTTTCCGGCGGAATAAAAGGCCTGGAACGGTATTCCGAACAGCGCGGCAACCGAGCTTATAAAAACAATGGTGCCTTTGCGTGCCGGACGCATAAAATGCAGTGCTTCGCGGGCGCAGCGCACCGCGCCGAAATAATTCACCTGCATGAGGGCCTCCGCTTCGTCCTGTGCGGTATCCTCCACTGCCCCGGCTATTCCGGAGCCGGCGCAGCAGACCAGTCCGTCAATGCGTCCGCTATGCCGCAATATGTATTCAAAGGCGTCATGTACGCTTTTGTCGGAGGTAACATCGCACTGCACGCAATGCAGGCCGTCGGAGTCTGAGCCTGTGGTGCAGCCGCGGGACAGACCGTATACCGATGCGCCCTCCCGGCACAAAAGCTGCGCGCAGGCCTTGCCTATGCCGGAAGAAGCTCCGGTTATTATTATGACGCTGTTTTTAATTTCCATATCGGTCTCCCGCAGTTCAAAAGCGTTTATACCGTGCAGGTTGTTTTATTCCGAAATATCCGGGGAAAGCTCCAGCTTAAAGAGCGACCAGGGCGTATCGGTCTGAGGATAGCACAAAAATACGCGTTTGTCCTTTGCAATCGGGTGAGTAAGAGTAAGCCCGACCGCCCAGAGCGCCAGCTGCTGCCCTTTTTTGTTGACGCCGAAGCCGTAACGCTGATCCCCCCACAGCGGACAGCCTATATGAGCCATCTGCACGCGGATCTGATGAGCGCGCCCGGTCTGGAGCTGTATGCGGACAAGGGAAAGACTCCGGTCGCCGTTTGAAACGGTTTGAAGCACTTTATAGTCCAGCACCGCCATTTTTGCGCCTTCGGTTGCCTGAGGCACGACGCTTACGGTGTTGGTTTGCTGGTTTTTAAGCAGATAGTTTGTAAGCTGACCCTCCGGCTCCCGCGGACAGGAACGCACAACGGCATAATATGTGCGCTTCATATCGTGAGAGCGCACCTGCTCGCTGAGGCGGGCAGCGCTCTTGGAGTTGCGGGCAAACACAACTATGCCTCCGGCAGGGCGGTCAAGGCGGTGAACAAGCCCGATATAAACCTCGCCGGGCTTGTTGTACTTTTCTTTGATGTACTGCTTTACCTGGCTGAGCAGGTCCGCGTCGCCGCTGGCGTCGGGAGCTACAGGCATATTGCAGGGCTTACAGACCACAATTATGGAATTGTCCTCGTATATTACATTAAGCATAGATGATATCTCCGTATCAAAACGGCGGAACGGAGCCGCCGAATATTATTCAAACACAAAGCGCCCGGACGCGCCGCAGGGCAGGAACATATCTCCCCGGGTAACGGGCAGAGCCACCTCGTCGGCCTCCGCACTGCCTCCGAAATGCGGCTTTATCACGCTGCAGAGGATATTGCGCAGTACAATGGGCTGCAGGCCCGTGGTATAGCTGTTGATAAGCATGAAAAGCGGTTTTTCACTTAAAACCTGAGAGCACAGCTTTACAAAACCGTAGAGCTCGTTTTCCAGCTTCCATATTTCGCCGGAAGGGCCGCGGCCGTAGCTGGGCGGGTCCATTATAACGGCGTCATAGCGGCTGCCGCGGCGTATTTCACGCTGAACGAATTTTACGCAGTCGTCCACGATGTAGCGCACCGGCCTGTCGGAGAGCCCGGAGAGAGCCATATTTTCCTTGCATTGAGCCACCATGTTTTTTGCGGCGTCAACATGGCATACGGAGGCACCCGCCGCTGCCGCGGCAACGGTGGCTCCGCCGGTATAGCCAAAAAGGTTGAGCACCTTTATCGGCCTTGCGGCACCGCGGATGAGGCTTGTCATCCATTCCCAATTGGCGGCCTGCTCCGGGAACAGTCCGGTGTGCTTAAAGCCCATGGGGCGCACGGAAAAGGTCAGGTCATGCCAGGAGACCTTCCAGCTTTCCGGAAGCTTTTTGTAGTATTCCCAACTGCCTCCGCCGCTTGAGGAGCGGCAGTATTTGGCATCGGGCTGTATTTTTCCGCCGGAAAACTCCCATATAGCCTGCGGATCGGGACGCAGCAGATAGATACTGCCCCATCTTTCGTATTTCATGCCGTCTCCGCAGTCTATGCATTCGTAATCCTTCCAGTCCCGGGCAAGATACAAGCCGCTTCCCTCCCTTTGTTTGCGCAGGTAATTGTGCAACGATTTTTACGCCTTTCTGACGGACAGCACGCAGCTTTCTCCGTTGATGTCCCATTCCTTGGCGTTTTCGGCAGGCTCGCCGAACAGTACGCTGTCCGCCTGAGCGCCGGCACCTATCTGTGCAGCGGCGGCCTTGGCCGCCTCAAGCAGCTCTCCCTGCGCGGTAACGGTCAGAACGATGTGGTCGGTGACTTCAAGACCGATATCCTTGCGCATGGTCTGTACTTTGCTGATGATTTCGCGCACATAGCCTTCCCGCCGCAGCTCATCGGTAATGTGAACATCCAGTATTACCACTATCTTGCCGTCGGATTCCGCCACAAAGCCCTCGCGGTTTGTAGAGGAGATAAGCAGGTCGCTTTGGGCAAGCAGGACGGAGGTGCCGTCTATTTCAACGGTATATATTCCGCCGTTTCGTACTGCGGCTACCACTGCTTGGGCATCGCAATCCTTCAGGAACGCGCCGATTTTGCCCAGGAGCTTTCCGTATTTCGGCCCCAGGGTGCGCATCTGCGGTTTAAGGACATAGCTGGTGTAATCCGAGGCATCGGTAAGGAATTCCACGCTTTTGATGTTTAACTCATCCGCAATAAGCTCGTTAAAGGCTGCGGGCAAGGTGCGCTCGCTGCGGATAAGCAGACGGCTGAGCGGCTGGCGGTTTTTGATGTTGGCTCCGGAACGGCAGGCTCTGCCCAGCACCACTGCCTCCAGCAGCAGCTCCATGTTGTCCTCCAGCTCTTTGTCGATATATTGCTCATCGCACTCCGGGAAGCTGCACAGATGCACGCTTTCCGGCGCGGAGGGATCCACGCGGCGCACCAGGTTCTGATAGAGCTCCTCGGCCATGAAGGGGACGAAGGGAGCGCTTATCTTTGCCAGCGTCGTCAGCACGGTATAAAGCGTCATATAGGCGTTTATTTTGTCCTGTGTCATTTCGCTGCCCCAGTAGCGCTCGCGGCAGCGGCGTACATACCAGTTGGACAGCTCGTCCACAAAGGACTGCATTGCCCGCGCCGGCTCGGTAATTATATAATTTGCAAGAGAACTGTCGACATACTGCACCAGGGAATTGAGCTTGGAGAGTATCCATCTGTCCATAAGGGGCAGCTTGTCTTTTTCCAGCATGTAATCGCAGGGGTTGAAATTATCTATATTGGCATAGAGCACGTAAAACGCGTAGGTGTTCCACAGGGTTCCCATGAATTTGCGCTGAGCCTCGCTTACCGCCTCGGCATAGAAGCGGGAGGGAAGCCACGGAGCGCTGGAGGTATAGAAATACCACCGCACCGCGTCGGCGCCCTGAACATCCAGCACGCTGAAGGGGTCCACGACATTGCCCTTGTGCTTGCTCATCTTCAGGCCGTCCTTGTCGCATACATGCCCCAGGACTATGCAGTTTTTAAAGGGAGCACAGTCAAAGAGCAGAGTGGAGATGGCCAGGAGCGAATAGAACCAGCCGCGGGTCTGATCTATGGCCTCGCTTATAAAGTCCGCGGGGAAATTGTGACGGAATTTATCCTGATTTTCAAAGGGATAATGCCATTGTGCAAAGGGCATGGAGCCGCTGTCAAACCAACAGTCTATTACCTCGGGCGCGCGGTGCATGATGCCGCCGCATTTTTCGCACTTCATGGTAAGGGGGTCAAGATACGGCTTATGGAGCTCGGTATCCGCTGCGGCGCCGGTAAGCCGGCACAGCTCTTCCCTGCTGCCCACAACGTGATAGTGGCCGCATTCGCATTCCCACACCGGCAGGGGCGTGCCCCAGTAGCGCTCGCGGGAAAGCGCCCAGTCTATGACATTTTCCAAAAAGTTGCCCATGCGGCCTTCCTTGATGGTCTCGGGCATCCAGTTGACCGTGCGGTTATTGGCAACGAGTTTGTCCTTCACGGCGGTCATGCGGATAAACCAGGTGGAGCGCGCATAATAGATCAGAGGCGTGTCGCAGCGCCAGCAGAAGGGATAGCTGTGCTGGTAAGGAAGCTCACGGAAAAGCAGTCCGCGCGCTTTTAAGTCTTCAATTATGGGCTTGTCGGCGTCCTTTACGAACAAACCGGCAAAGGCTCCGGCTTCCGGAACCAGCTTGCCCTGGCTGTCCACCATCTGGACAAAGGGCAGGTCGTTGTCGCGTCCGACGCGGGCGTCATCCTCGCCGAAGGCGGGCGCGATGTGTACGATTCCGCTGCCCGAATCCAGAGTGACATAGGGGTCGGACACCACATACCAGGCGCGCTTTTTAACGTTTTTGGCAAAGTCGAACAGGGGCTCGTATTCCATGCCGCAGAGGTCGGCGCCCTTGCACTCCTTTGTTATAACCGCGTCCTCGCCCAGTACGCTTATTAGAGCTTTGGCCAGTATATAGGTGCGGCCGTCATGCTCTGCAAAAACATAATCCTCCTGCGCGTTTACGCAGAGAGCCACGTTGCTGGGCAGAGTCCAGGGCGTGGTTGTCCAGGCCAGCAGCCAGAGATCCTGCCCTTTTACCTTAAAGTAGACAAATACGCTGGTTTCGGTGACATCCTTGTAGCCCTGAGCCACTTCGTGAGAAGAAAGCGCCGTTCCGCAGCGCGGGCAGTACGGAACCACCTTGTGGCCTTTATATAAAAGTCCCTTCTCTGCGATGGTTTTAAGCGCCCACCATTCGGATTCGATATAGTCGTCGTTATAGGTGATATACGGATGCTCCATATCCACCCAGTAACCTACGGAGTCGCTCATTTTCTCCCATTCGGAGGTGTACTTCCAGACGCTTTCCTTGCATTTTTCGATAAACGGCTCGATGCCGTAATCTTCAATCTGCGGCTTGCCGTTGATGCCAAGGAGCTTTTCCACCTCCAGCTCCACGGGCAGACCGTGGGTATCCCAGCCGGCCTTGCGCTCGATGTGGCAGCCCTTCATGGTCTGATAGCGGGGAATAATATCCTTCATTACTCTGGTAAGAATATGCCCTATATGCGGCTTGCCGTTTGCGGTGGGCGGGCCGTCGAAGAACACGAAATCCCGTCCGCCCTCGTTTTTCGCCGTTGATTTTTGAAAAATCCCGTTCTTTTTCCAGAACTCGGTGATGGAGCGCTCCCTGTCCACAAAATTAAGGGAGGTTTCTACCTTGTTGTGAATCATTTTGCTGCACAGCCTTTCTAAAACATTGGCGGGAATCAAACCCGTCTGAAAATAAAAGCCCGCACTCCTAAAAAGAGCGCGGGGCGCTTTGACCATTAAGAGCTGCGTATTATATACGCCTCCTGCGATAAGCGGGCAGACCCGTACCGCGCTACTGCCGTTTCGCGCGATCCTTTCACGGGTGATACCGATAACAGAGGGATATACCGCCTTTCACCATTGCGGCGGCTCTCTGAAATATCCGGATTCCGTCCGGCCTGTCCCGATCATAAAGTTTCAGTTTATTATATAAAAATTCTCTTTGTTTGTAAAGGATTATTTCCGCTGCGCGGCAAAAGTGTTGGCTCTGCGGCGGATATATTAGCGGCGGTATTGTATTTTTATCCGGCTTATGCTATAATAAAACAAAAGTTACGGGCTTATTTGCCTGTTAATACGAATAATTTGCGCCCCGCTTTGATATATTTATCTATTGGGGCGGCGGTTTTTGTCCCGGAGAAGAGTATATGCTGTACTGTCCCATAACGAGCGGTTCAAAGGGGAACTGCCATTTTATAGCCGGAGAGGGCACTGCCGTGCTGGTGGATGCCGGAACCAATGCAAAGAATATAACGGCTCAGCTTGCTACGCTGGGAGTAAGGCCGGGAGAGCTTTCCGGCATATTGCTTACGCATGAGCATATCGACCATATAGCAGCTCTTGAGGTGCTGGTGAGGAAAAACGGACTGAGCGTTTACTGCAACGAGGCCACCATGGAGGCGGTGCTTAAGCGATTTCCGTCCATGGATACCGCCGCGTTTAACATTTTCAGGACCGGGGAAAGTTTTTACATAGACGACCTGGAGATAACCCCCTTCAAAACCCCGCACGACGCTGCGGAATCCGTGGGCTATTCCATAGGCTGCGGCCTGCGCAGGGTATGCATTGCTACGGATATCGGGCACATGACCAAGAGCCTGGCTCAGCAGCTGGAGGGGGCGCAGCTGGTTTGCATAGAGAGCAATCACGATGAAAAAATGCTGGCGGAGGGGCCGTATCCCTTTGCGCTGAAGCGCAGAATACTGGGCAGCAACGGGCATCTGAGCAATACAAACTGCGGACGCACGCTGTGTTCGCTGCTGGATAAAGGTCTCTGTCAGGCGGTGCTGTGCCACCTGTCGCATCAGAATAACACGCCGGAGCTGGCATACCGTACGGTAGCGCAGGAGCTTTTGTCCGCGGGAGCCTCTCTTCCGGTGGATATAGCCTATCAGGACCGGAGAGGCGCGGTTTATGATATTGCCAGAATCACGCACGGCCGCTGAGCGTCGGCCGGCACCTGCCGTGACAATGATAACCGGAGCCGCGCAGGCGGCGGAAACTTACAGAAAGGGAGCGGAAAACACTGTGGAAAACATGAATTACACCGAGCAATTTGATTTATGGCTTGCAAATGTTGAGCCGGAGCAAAAGCGGGAGCTGCTGGGCCTGAGCGAGGAAGAGCGCAGGGAGCGCTTTTATACCGAGCTGGAGTTCGGTACCGCCGGGATGCGCGGCATTCTCAGGCTGGGCAGCAACGGAATGAACGAGTATACCGTGGGCAGGGCAACTGCGGGGCTTGCGGATTATGTGGTATCCTGCGGCAGGCAGAGCGACGGAGTGGTTATAAGCTACGATTCCCGTCACAGGAGCCGGGAGTTTGCCCGTCTTACCGCCTGCATACTGGCGGCAAACGGCGTCAGGAGCTATTTGTATGACCGGCTGCGCCCGGTGCCGCTGCTGTCATTCGGGGTACGGCATTTTAAGGCCTATGCCGGAGTAATGATAACGGCAAGCCACAATCCCAAGGAATATAACGGCTATAAGGTTTACGGCAGCGACGGAGCGCAGCTGTCCCTGGAGCCTGCGGCAGCAATGCTGGAGCGCATACGCGCCAAAAGCTATTTCGGCATTGAGGCGGCGGATTTTGACGCCGCGGTGGAGGCCGGACTTATAAATGTTGTGGGAGAGGAGCTGGACAGGGCTTATTTTGAGGCGGTGCTTCCGCTTTTCGATCTGAGACTGGTTGCTTCCTGCCCGGAGCTGAAAATCGTATATACGCCACTGCACGGCTCCGGATGCAGGCCGGTATGCCGCGCCTTTGAGCTAATGGGGCTTAAAGGGGTGCATCTGCTCGCAGCGCAGGCGGAGCCGGACGGGGATTTTTCCACGGTCAAGAGCCCGAATCCGGAAAACATAGAGGCTTTGTCCATGGCTGTGGAATATGCACGGCAGGTGGGAGCGGATCTTGTAATAGGCACCGATCCGGACTGTGACCGCATGGGCGCCGCAGTGCGGAATAAAGACGGCGAATATGTTCCCCTTACGGGCAATCAGCTGGGGTGCATCATGCTGGAGGGTCTGCTCTGGTCAAGAAAGGCGGCCGGTACGCTGCCCGGAAACGGCGCGGTGATAAAAACCATTGTAACAACCGAGCTGGTGCGGGATATAGCCGCGCACTACGGAGCGGAGACCGTGGAGGTGCTTACCGGTTTTAAGTTCATCGGGGAAAAGATAAAGGAATACGAGACCACCGGAGAGCACACATATTTGTTTGGCTTTGAGGAAAGCTACGGCTATCTGCTGGGCACTCATGCCCGGGACAAGGACGGCGTGGTGGCCTGCATGCTTTTAGCTCAGACCGCATGCAGCCTTGCGGCGCAGGGCAAGACATTGCTGGACGGACTGCAGGATATCTATGCCCGCTATGGCTTCTGGAGAGAAAAAACCGTCTCCTTTACCCTTTCCGGAATGGAGGGCATGGCCAAAATCAAATCCGTGATGCAACGTCTGGCGCAGGAGAGCATAAGCAGTCTGGGAGGCAGAACGGTCATTGCCGTGCGCGATTATAACAAGCGTCAGCGCGTTCAGGACGGAAAGGTAAGCGCGATAGAGCTGCCTGCAAGCAACGTACTGTATTATGAGCTGGAAGACGGCTGGGCCTGCGTGCGACCCTCCGGAACCGAGCCCAAGCTCAAGGTATATTTTGCCGTCAGGGAAGACAGCCGGGAGGATGCAGACAGGGCGCTGAACTTACTGGAGAGCGATATCTGCGCCGCGGTGGGGCTGAAATGAGACGATTGCTCAGTTGGAGTGCCGGAGCAAGGAGGGCGCACTAAGGGCATATAAACGCGCAAAGGGTATATAAACATAACGAGGGCGGATATGAAGGCATATCCGCCCTTTTGCTGCGTTTTTCGAAAATTGACGGGCAGGCAGGAGCGAGGACCGCGGCGGGAGCATTGCCCACCCCGGACATGATAAATTATATATAATTTTACGCAGCGTTTTGACTGTATTTCCCGCTTTTTTTACGGCCAGGAAAACACGAAAAAAGGCATTCGACAAATTAAAACAAAATTAGCTTCTAAAAAAATCATAATTTTACAAGAAATTGTGAATTAAACCATTGCATTCTACCACATATTGTGATATTATACCCAAGGAATGAAGTTTTTGCCACGATTTGGATATTAGAAAGGGGAAAAGTAGTATGGAACAAACGGCAAAGATTCTGATTGTGGATGATAATGCACAGATAAGGAGCACACTCCGAGGCATTCTGGAGGGGCAGGAGGATCTGTGCATCGTGGGAGAAGCGGCAGACGGTATTGAGGCGCTGGATAAAATAGCACAGTTTTCGCCCGATGTTGTATTACTGGATATAGTAATGCCGCGCCTTGACGGCTTTGGGGTGCTGGAGGCTTTGGCGGACAGACAGGACGCGCCCGCCGTCATTGTGATTTCGGCGCTGGCTCAGGAGGGGTTTATACTTCGTTCCGTTGAGCTGGGGGCGACATTCTTTCTGGCCAAGCCCTTTGATGTTTCGTCGGTGCGCAACCGGGTGCGGGACTGCATAGCGGTGCGCATGGGCAGGCCGCTGAGGCCCGCGGCGGGCAGGATAGCGGTACGCAGCGGGGAAAAGAGCGTGGATGAAAAAATAAGCACCATGTTTATAACCATGGGCATTCCCGCTCACATCAAGGGCTATACCTTCCTGCGCGAAGCGGTCAAAATGGTTATAAATAACCCGGATATCATAAACAGAATAACCAAAGAGCTGTATCCGGGAATTGCAAAGACATACGATACCAGCGCATCCAAGGTGGAGCGCGCCATAAGACACGCCATAGAGGTGGCCTGGACCCGCGGGAAAATAGAGAATATCAATGATATTTTCGGATACAATGTTTATACGCGCAACGATAAGCCTACAAACGGAGAATTTATAGCTCTTATTGCGGACAAACTGATAATGGAAAATGCGGCATAAACAAAGTTATGCACAATAAAATGCACAAACCACAGGTTGTGGATAAACAATCAGCCGGTTATCTGCAAAAAATTCCCTGTAAAACCGCGGGTTGTGGGTAAACCTGTGACTTCTGTGGATAACTTATTTACAGAACAATTGACAACTTATAAACAGCGGACATATCAAAACGGGCCGGAATGCAGGTGTTTTTAAGCATCCGGTCCCGTTTTATTCCTGTGCGGTATTCTGCAGGAAGCGGGGACGCCGCCTACTTCTGCTGAGACTTCCGGTACTGCGTAGGGGTAATGCCCATATTCTTTTTGAAGCAGCGGCAGAAATAGGAAAAATCGTTGAACCCGGAGAGCTCGGAAATTTTGTTTACCGAATGGTTGGTGTTTTTAAGCAGATAGCAGGCCTCGTCCAGGCGGCGCTTGGTGATGTACTGGCCTATGGACATATCGTTTTCGCGGGCAAAGAGATGGGAAAGATAGAACTTGTTAATATAGCAGGCCGCGGCTATATCCTCCAGCTCCAGCGGCTCGCGGAAGTGCTGGTTAATGTATTCCAGTGCCGCTCTGTAGCCGGCGTTGCTCTTGATTATTGCCTTATTGGTGGTGCTGTTTATTATGCGGAACAGATACATTATCAGCGTACGGGAAATATTCTGAGCGATCTCCAGATGAAAGCGCTCCCGGGTTTTCATTTCCGTCAGCATGGTTTCCGTTTGGGAGCAGAACAACCCGTAAAGGACGTCGGAGTTATACACAAAATCGTAGCCCTCGGGCAGCAGACAATTGTAATCAAGGTCAGTAATGTTGACCTTGTCCAGAGCAAAGAATATAAGCTCCAGAGGTGCCTCTGCGTTGCTTGTTTCTTCATGGGAAATGCCGGCGTTGTAGACGATGATATCGCCCGGGCCGATAATCTTTTCCGTCCCGTAGGCGCGCACCGTCCCGTAGCCTTCCTTTACGAAAAGAATTTCCGCAAAGTCGTGACTGTGCGGTTCGTCGTGCCAGCCGGCCTGCTTGTTGAGGCGTCCGACGTAAAGGAGCTGCGGGCGCAGGCGGAAGGAATAATGAGAGCCCAGAAGATAGTGCTGGCGTTCTTTGCTGTTGTAGCGATGTATAATATCCATATATATAATTTATCATAATAAAGCGTAAAAGTCAATAAAAATCAAAATAATATAACAATCTTGCTTTACAAACATGACAATCGTGTGCATTGAATAATTTATTTTTTATTTTAAGATAATAGTGTAAGGTGTTTAACACAAAAAAGGAAGGGGAGCGTGAGCGTGGAAAAGTATATTCTTAAGATGACGGGAATAGAAAAACGCTTTGCCGGAGTTCATGCGCTTAAAAATGCGCAGTTTTCCCTGAAGGCAGGAGAAGTACACGCGCTGATGGGAGAAAACGGAGCGGGAAAATCCACTTTGATGAAGGTCCTGTGCGGAATATATCACAGAGACGGCGGCGAAATAGAGCTTTTCGGTCAGGCGGTCAATTTTGACAATATTGCCCAGGCTCAGGCTGCAGGCGTAAGCATCATTCATCAGGAACTCAACATGATGAACCATCTGACCGTTGCCCAGAATATATATATCGGGCGGGAGCCCATAAAAATGGGCTTTATCGACGACAGACAGATGGAAAGAGACGCCGAAGCTCTCTTTAAGCGCATAGGCGTAAGGATAGATCCGGGTGCGGTGTTGGGCAGTCTTACGGTGGGCAAGCAGCAGATGGTGGAAATAGCTAAGGCGATAAGCCGGGACGCCCGTCTGTTGGTGCTGGATGAACCCACTGCGGCGCTTACTCAGACCGAGGTGGAAGAGCTCTTTGCCATAATGAACGATCTGCGAAGCAAAGGCATCGGCATGATATATATTTCGCACCGCATGGACGAAATAACCAGGATAAGCGATCGCGTTACGGTAATGCGCGACGGGGAATATGTCGGTACCCTCAACACCGCGGATACCACCAAGGACGAGATAGTGCGCATGATGGTGGGCCGCGTGATATACGGTGAAAAAAAGGAGGCCTCCGCCTGTCCGGCAGACGCTCCTGTAGCGCTGGAGGTACGGCACTTAAACAGCGGAAGCCTTATAAAGGATGTCAGCTTTACTCTGCACAAGGGGGAAATACTGGGCTTTTCCGGCCTTATGGGAGCAGGAAGAACCGAGGTTGCCCGTGCGGTATACGGAGCCGACCCGTTTGACAGCGGAGAGATACTTATAAACGGCGAGCCGGTGAGAATTAAAACTCCCGCCGAGGCTGTAAAGCACGGGATATGCTATCTTTCCGAGGACAGAAAGCGCTACGGTCTCATGCTGGAAAAATCCGTGGCGGAAAACTCGGTGCTGGCGTCGGTAGAGGATTTTGTGTCTTTCGGGTTTATCAACGACGCTCAGATAGAACGCACCGCCGGCGAGGCCAATGCCAAGCTCCGGACCAAAATGCCTTCGGTCAGGCAGAAGGTCAAGAATCTATCGGGCGGAAATCAGCAAAAGGTAATAATCGCCAGGTGGCTTATAAAAAATTCGGATATCTTCATTTTTGACGAGCCCACAAGGGGTATTGATGTGGGAGCAAAAAGTGAGATGTACGAGCTCATGGAGGAACTGGCAGCCAAAGGAAAGGCCATAATAATGATATCCTCCGAGTTAGCGGAGATACAAAGGCTCAGCGACCGTGTTCTGGTAATGTGCGAGGGCAGGAAGACGGCGGAGCTTGATATAGCGGAAGCAACACAGGAAAGAATAATGAAATATGCCACCATGAGGGAGGAGCAGTAAATGGAACGGGAACATATTATTTTTTCAAGAAAATGCCGCCGGGCCGGAGTTGCGGCGGGAGATTTCCTTAGAAACAAGGGCAAGCAGAACCTTATTATCATCGGAGCACTGCTGTTTTTGACGCTGATCTTTTTCCTGATCAACAACAGGTTCCTGGATCAGTACAATATAGTGTCCATGATGCAGTCTCTGGCTCCGTATGCCATAATGGGTCTGGGTGTTACCTTTGTTATAGCTACGGGGGGCATTGACCTTTCCATCGGTACGGTCTGCATCGCATCGGCGGTAGTTGCCGGAAAGCTGCTTGCCGGCCCGGACGGAAGAGTGGACCCCTCCGCCGTGTGGTACTGCATCCCGATAATGATTGCCATCGGCACGGTATTCGGACTGCTCAACGGCGTGCTTATTGCAAAGCTCAAAATGCCACCCTTTATAGCAACGCTGGGCACCATGCTGCTGGCCAGAGGATTGAGCGCCATTATAGTGTCTATTCCCAATGTGTTTTACCCCAGCCTTACAGGCTTTAATGCGGTTTTCTCCAACGCCAATGGCTTCCCCACGGGCATTGTGTGGGTGATAGGCCTGATGCTGGTATGTATGTATCTGATGTATAAAAACAAGATAGGCCGGTATATCCTGTCCATAGGAAGCAATGAGGAGGCAACGCGCCTTTCCGGCATAAAGACCGATACCTATAAGATGACGGCTTACATTTTCAGCGGACTGGCGGCAGGAATAGCCGCAGTGTTCTGGGCAGCGGCGTTCCCCACCGTTGCTACCGCTACCGGAAACGGCATGGAGCTGGACGCCATAGCGGGCGTATATATAGGCGGTACCAGCGCAGCCGGCGGTGTGGCCTCCGTGTTCGGAAGCGTCGTGGGCGGTCTGCTGTTGGTGGTTATCCGCTCCGGTCTTAACATGGCTCTTGCAAGGTTCAACCTGAATGTTAACGCAACTTATGTAACGTATGTGCTTACGGGTATCATAGTTGTTGTGGCCGTGCTTATCGATGTGTTCAAGAATAAGCGCGCTGCACGCGGCGGTATCGGAATGAGCATAAAGAGCACAAGAGAGCATTACAGATCTCTTATTGAACTCAAGCGCAGGGAGCAGGACGTCCTGCTCAGCAGCAAGGATATTGAGGCCGGCGAGCTGGCCGCGCGCAATGCCGAGCTGGAGCAGCAGATCGAAAGGCTCAGGAAGGAACGCGATGAAAAGCTGAGCGCTCTCAAGGTAAGGAGCGACAAGGCTTAAGACAGTCAATTACCGGCGCGGCTGGTACAAGGGCCGCTGCACGGATAAAGAAATAAAAGAAAGAGAGGAACACGAACATGAAAAGAACAAAAAGGATCATCGGAATGACTCTGGCGGTGCTGCTGCTTCTGGCTGCGGTTCTGGGAACTGCGGGATGTCAGACCACTCCTGAGGAAGGCAATAAGGTTATTGCCGTAGTAGCAAAGGGTGAATCCCATGCTTTCTGGCAGTCGGTTAAGGCCGGAGCCGAAGCTGCCGCACAGAAATACGGTTACACCATAACCTTCCGCGGCCCCGCTTCCGAGAGTGCAAAGGATCTTCCTTCGCAGAAGGAAATGGTGCAGACCGCGCTGTCCAACAACTGCTCCGCGCTGGTGCTTGCTACCATCGGAGAGGGCTTTGTGGATATGCTGGCTCAGGCCAACGATAAGGGCATCCCGGTAGTGCAGTTTGACAGCGGAATATGGGCAAACGATGTCAGCGCTCTCAACAACGCAAACAAGAACCCCATTAAATCCTCCGTTGCCACCAGCAACCTGCTTGCAGCGGGACTGGCCGCCGAGAACTTCTTTAACGCCATTAAGGCCGATATAGCTGCCTGCGAAGGCACATATACCGTGGGCGTTATCCAGCATGATGAGACTCAGACCGGTATTGACCGCGCCAAGGGCTTTATCGATAAGTTCACCGAGCTTGCCGACGCCGATGCTACCACAAAGGGCAAATACACCATTGAGAAGGAAGTAAAGCCCGGTGATGCCGACAACGCTTACAAGGCTGCGCTCGAGGCTCTTTACGAGAAGGGCGTCCGTGCCGTGTTCATGTCCAATGAGGGTGTTGTAAAGCAGGTTTACGATGCTATCGGAGCTGCCGGAGACAAATATAACGACATAGTGTTCTGCGGCTTTGACGCAGGCAGCAAGCAGATAGAGTGGATGAAAAAAGACAGCGGAGCCAAGCTCATCGGAGCGGTAGCTCAGGATTCCTTCCAGATCGGCTATAACGCAGTGGAGCAGGCCATCTTTGCTCTTGAAGGCAAGACCGTGCAGACCGAGGTCGCCATTGCCGGTGCATGGTGGGATGCCTCCAATGTTGATGAAATGATAAAGAA
>JAQXIQ010000034.1 GCA_029007865.1 Bacillota bacterium | reverse complement strand
GCTGCTTCTATACCGTCCTTATTGCCCACGGTACACACATCCATCAATATCAGGTCGATAGGCTGCTGCCTGCATATTACAAAAGCCATATCCGCCCCGTTTACGCTGGCGGCAAGCGTATATTTCCCGCTGTCGGAAAGAGTCCTTTCCATGTTTTCACGCGGCATACGCTGATCCTCTACAATAAGTACACGCTTCACACCTTATCCTCCTCTGTTTTGGGAAGTGTTACGGTAAGAACAAAACGCGGTTTTGAACATATTTTCATCTTACCGCCGCAATCCAGCACACATCGGTACAGATTAAGCAGTCCGCCCTTGGGAACAATATCGCCCGTCGGCGGAGTGCCGTCGTTGGTAATACAGGCCGAGATCCAGCCCTCATCCTCCGTAATCGTAACACATAGCTCTTTGGCTCCGGCATGGCGCACGCCGTTGGAGAGGCATTCCCTCATGGCAAGCAGCAATACAAAGCGCAGCTCCCCCCTGCCGGGCAGTTGTCCCGAAATATTTAATCTTACCCCTACCGTATCGGCGTCCTGTCTGAACTTGGCCAGTTCATCCTTCTCGGGCGGATATTCATTATCGTTTTTTACTGCGTTTACCGCTCTGCGCAGCAATTCTACGGCATTTTCGGTCTCCGCCGCTCCCCGTTGCAGCAGAATCTGTCTTATCGCAGTCAGCCCCGCGCCCATCTGGTCATGCAGCTTTGTCTTGGCGGAAAGCACTTCCTTTTCTCTTGTCAGTATAAGCGCGTTATCCGAAAGGCGCTTTAGCTCTACGGAAATCCTCTCCAGTTCTTTTGTCTGTTTTTTTAATTCCTGCTCCTGATTATACTGCTGTGTCAGGTCAGAAAATACAGCTTCAATATAGGTGTTTCCATCATCGGACGTAACCTCGGTCTGAGAATATCTCCACACTCTTCCGTCTGGAAAAAGATAGTTCTGCAATTCTTTCGACAGGCAGATAACGCCCGTATCCGGGCCGCAGCCTTCCAGCGCTTCGTTTAATTCGCTGTATCTCTGCAAATCCCTTTGGGCAAGCGTGCGGAAAATACGGCACATCTGGAGATTGCACAGCTTGACGGAGCCGCTTAAATTGAAATAGCAGATTCCTATAGGAAGCCTGTCCATGGCTTCTTTTACGGAATTACGGTTCAATGTTTTTCCTTTTGCCCTGTAAACCCGGACAAGCTGGCAGATAAGCAGAATATCCGCCGCCGCTGCAATACACCACAGCAGCAATACAGGTACCTGAAACCAGACATTCTGAGCCGAATCATTGCCGGACTGAGCAAAAATATCTGCCATAATGACCAAAAGCGCAAACAGAATCGTAAGCAGCGGAACATTCAGAAGCAGTTTTTTTCTGTCACGGTGATTCCCGATGACAATAATCAGCATAAACAGGCAAAACACCGCGGACAAAAAGTAAAACAGCAAAAGCAGCGACTGATGCGCCGCAAAAGACTGATAAAATGTTTTCAAGCAGTTTCACCCGCCTTTCCTATATGCACGGTAAAACGCCATACCCCATCCTCAAATATACATTTATCCGCAGCGCCTGCAAGCTGCGATAAGTCCGTATCGGTTTCCACCTCAATATTAAAGACTACCTCGCTTTCAAGGGCGCGTCCCTTCAGCCAGACCGAACGCAAATCCTCCAGCGCCGTTTCAATGGCAGCTTCAAACAGGTCATAAACACGGGCTGCTCCTTTGACGGAAACCGTTTGCCCGGACGGAATATCCAGCGCGCACTCCACATTCATAAACCGAAGCCCCGCAAAGGATTCTTCCAGGCAGGCCGCCAGCTCCGCCGTGTCCGTCATTTCCGTCTTTTCTTCGATAAAAGTCAGATTGCCGCGCCGTTTTATATAAGCTCCTATGACTACTGTTTTCGCAAGGATACCGCGTGCTTTATCGGGGTCTGTTTCGTTGCCGTACTGATTAAGCAGCCCGTCCAGCAAATCAATCTCTCCGGCGGTCTTTTGCCGTAACTGATCATACAGCCGGTTCTTTTCCCGCAGAGCATTGATCTTTATCTTTGTCTTATAGTTTTCCTCCTGAATGCCGTTGTTTTCTTCTATTATCTTTCTGTTTTCCTCAAGCTTCTCCAGAGTCGCGGTAATATCCGATATGTTCTCCTGCCACAAAACATATCCTCCGCCGATACGGCTGCTTTTGAGCAGATTATCCTTGTCTATGCTGACAGTGCCGTTTGCCGCGGCCCTGATAGTCTCCTTGGAAAACTCCGTCGCATTGGAAGAGGAATACCGCACCTGATAATCCTCATTGGCAATCTGAGCTCCTATAGTGCCTATCTCAAAGAGCTTCCCGTATCCGGTATTTGTCTGTATCAGACCGCACTGTATACAGCTTTCCAGCACGGCGGCAAAAAACAGGCAGAACACTACCGTCAGATCCCCGGCAATGAGCCTGAGCCACGGTACGCTCGCAATATAAAGCACGCCGTATATCAGCGCAAGTGCGCACGGAACAAAGGGCATGATTAAGAGCTTGCGGCTGTTTGGAACGCGGCATTTTATCAACATAACTATAAGCGCTGCCACCGCGCACAGCAGCATCCAGCACAGCACCGGGTAATATCCCGCAGCATAGCTGTAATCGTTTACCCAGCGGGACGCATCCGACGGAAAGGAAAACACAAGCTGATGTAAATCGTTTGTAAGCACCAGGGCTAAAAGCGCGGCAGTCGGTATATACAGCAGCGCGGTCCGCTTTGGCAGGCGAAAGCTTTCCGGCTGCCCGAGGGACAGGGCAACAAACACCGCTAAAAGCGGAATAAACAGCATGGGCAGGTAATAAAGATACCAAAGCAGGCGCAGCGCCAACGGATCCCGGACAAAATAATACTTTATTGTTCTGAGCATTAACCAAAGCACCGTTAATGCCGAAATTGCGGTAACATAGCGCCTGACCTGCGGCTGAATTATGCGCCGGCGAACCGAAACTCCCCACAACACGAACAGCCCTATATATATAAAGGAACGAAGAATGCAGCAAAAATCATCAATTAACCCTTGTGTCTGAAACCCTATCTGCCGCAGAATCATAGCCGCTATTACGGCCCCTGCGGCACAAATAAAGGCGATATGGTTTTTTTGCTTTTTGTTCCGCATCTTTTGCCTTTTCCTCCGGTTTTTAAAGGGTATAGCGAAATATTCATTCTGCGGACATCATGCCGACACAGCTTAAATCCGCAGATAAATATACACAGCAATTATATCATAAGCTACCCGAAATTTCAATCACGATTATTTACAGCTTATAAGACTGCGCTTGAAGCATCGGAATCGGAAATCGAATCCGGTGTACTGCGCAATCGAATCAGGAACAATTTTTTCATCCCGAACCGGCACCGCCGAGGATTGCCCGAAATTATCAGACAAGTATTTGTATCGCTTTATTAACAGGCGGTTCGCAGCCGCACCGTACTTAAAAGCCCGGTTCGGCACAGGGCCGGACCGGGCTGCAGCACTTAAACGGCTTTTATTCGGTTTTTTTAGTCCCCCTTATAAGCTCCGCTTTCTTTTCGGGAATTATCATCCCAGCTCAACCGATTGAAGCCGCTGCATGTTTTCAAGAGAGTAAACGCCTATACTCCTGCCGCATAAAACATAAAGCGTATCTCCTATATACAGCCCTCGCATATAGCCAACAAATCCCCAGTCCGCCGCAATAACGCCCTTTTTGGTAAATCCGTCCGCATCGTCATAGGAGTACACCAGATATCCCTTCTCGCAGGGGAAGCATACCATTCCCTTTTGGGCGTCAGCCAGTACGCCTTTATGCTCATTGCCCGCCGAGGTGTAATAGGTGTCCGATATGACCAGCCTGTGCAGCTCCTTAACATTTGTTTTGTCCGAGGTGTCAAACATGGACAGCTTGAGCCCTGTTGTGCCTCCGCTGACTTCATCCGCTTCATAACCTATGCCCAGCAGTCTGTCCTGCCCGTATGTCTGCAGATATACCGAAAAACCCGGTATTTTGAGCTTGGAAAGCACATTGGGCGACTCCGGAACAGAAGTGTCCACCGCAAACAGCGGGTCGGTGTTGCGGAAGGTGACAAAATAGCACAGTTCCCCGTCAAAGCGCACGCTTTTTATCCGCTCGTCGGGACTTATGTCCACAATGCTGCCCACGGTCTGCAGTCCGCCGTCCAGTATGAATATTCCGTTTCCGCGGTAATTTCCGCCCGTTATAATATCCTGGGTTACTATGCGGAAATAACCGTTATATTCATCCATGGAAAACTGATTTAATATCCTGCCCGGCACGCTGCCCTGCACAGCCCCGGACAGCACTCCGTCGCTTAAGTCAAAACGCATTAGCTCGGTATTAACTCCGCCGCCCGCGCCGGCATAAACCTCGCGCGCCAGATATATGCTCTCCGCCGAGGCATACACATCGCTATTACCGCCGAGTACCGCCTTGGAGGATACCATCTGTCCGTTTCGCAGGTCAATGCCCGTTAAAACGGAATACATGGCGAAGCGTGCATATTCGCATATGACGATCTCATCCGTGCTTATTGGCTGATTCTTCCCGTTATACTCCACAGAAGGCACGTATGTGTAAACATCGTCTTTATCGTAATCGCTGTACACCGTCATTTCCCCGACAACATACAGGTATCCGTTTACCATCCTGGAGGTAAGCATTGTGCCGCTTTGCGACAGCCGGGAAACCGCGGTGGGAGCGCGCCTGTCCGTAATGTCGTAAACAATTATTTCGGTGCGCGTCATGCTGCTTTGCCACAGTATCTTGCTGCCGCTCCCGCTTACGCTGTATATTACCGCCAGGCGGTCATTCCAAAGCTGCATGGCGGATACCCTTCGCGAATAGCTGTTGCCGTTTTTATCCTTAAATGACTCCTCCTCAAGCGCCGTAACCGATGCCGTTTCCAGCTTTCCGTCCTCCAGCACCCTGAAAATAAATATCCCGTCCCTGTCCCGGCTCAGGCAGTAGATATAGCTTCCGTCGGTTTTGACTATATCTCCTTCGTTTACTCCATTTACCTGATTATTGGTGTCGGAATAATCCTTCTCCCCGTCGCTCACCTGCGAATCCGAGCCCGGCGCCGGCGCCATGGGCGCGGCATCCGCCCCGATATTTCCGCCGTCTTCTGCCAGAGAGCCTCCGTTTATTCCGTATTTTCCCGTCCAGTACGTATCGTATTTATCAAGTCCGGCTATTTTGTTTGCAACGGCGGCATAGTCCTTGCTGTTAACGCTGACCTGCTCGCCCGGATATGCAAAACGCACGCCGCGCTGCGTACTCATAACGGTATAAAAGCACGCTCCCACCACTATAAGCACTGCCGCAACCGCGCACAGCGCCGCAATCAGGTTTTTGCGCATCCGGCTTCTGCCCGGCTTTGCCTCCGCCGCCATGCTGTAAAGCCGTTCCTTATCCGGCTCCGCCCTTCGCAGCTCCTCCTTGAGCTTATCTCCGAATTTAATCATAATCATACTCCTCCTTAAGCAAACTTCGCAGTATTTCTCTTGCACGGCACAGTCTTGTCTTTACCGCCGACTGGCTTATGCCCAGCGCGCCGGCTATTTCCTTTACGCTCATATCCTCAAAATAGAACAGATATGTAACGCTTTTTAATTTGTCTGGGAGTCTGAGAACGCCTTCTCTGACGGAACAATCATGCATATCCCCGCCGGTCTGCGGTATTTCATCGTTTACAGGCTGATGACTGCGCCGGGAGCGCAGCAAATTAAGGCTTTTGTTTTTTGCGCACCGTATAAGCCACGCCCGTTCCTGCTCCGGACAGGAAAAACGCGGCTGCTTGCAAAACAGCGCCAGAAAAACATCCTGTGTTATATCCTGAGCATCCGCAAAGTTAGAGGTATACATATATGCAAGCCTGTAAACAGTGCCGGAATAGAGCTCGATTGCCTTTTCCGCTTCCATCAAACTTCCCTCCGTTAATAAAACACTTAAAGGACGCAAAAGGTTACATGATTAAAGCATCTTATAAAAAAATATACTGAAAGTTTTCACGCAATGCCGTCACACAATGCCGCCGCTTTGCACTCCGGCCGGGAACACGGCTTTTGCAGAGGCAAAAAAACAAAAAGCCGCCGCACTTCTGCGGCAGCCGGTTAAAGCATACAGCCTGAGCTGCACATTTGCCCGTTTATCTGAATGCGCACTGAACTGCGCCGACCCGCGCTTACTTCTTGTTTTCCTCCCACTGCGCAGCCGTCATTCCATATACGAAACGGTCCGCAAAGCTGCCGTTTTCCAGCAAGATATCGTCGGCAAGCATACCTTCCTTCTTAAAGCCCAGTTTTTCAGCCAGTCTCTGAGCCTCGATATGGTCGGTGTCAACGGATAAAACTATTTTGTTGTAGCCAAGCGCCGTAAAGCAGTTTGCCAGCATTTCGCAGGTGGTCCTGTAAGCTATGCCTCTGCGGGTGAACTCACCCTCGCCAATAAGTATGTAATACTCGGCCTTTTTGTTAGCCTCATCTATATTGAACACGCCCAGCATCCCTATGGGCTTTTTAGTACCGTCCTCGCAAAGGGCATGTATGATAAAATCGTTGCGGCTCCGGTCTATCAGAGAACGCTGAAACCACTGCGCACCGGTCTGTTCGTTGTTCGGAAGACCCATGTGAAAATGCTTCATAAGCGTCTTATTGTCCGCCCACTTAATTACATTTGCAATATCGCTGCGCTCAGCCTTTCTTATACTTAAACGGAAGCTTGCCATAAATGCTCAAACCTTTCTGTTGACAAATACACATTTATTATAACAAACTTCCCGCCGTTTGTGAATACATATTTTGCAATATTTCGATAATTTGCACGGTTTAATTCAAAAACTGTGCAAAGATCCGGGGGCGCAAGCGCAGAAAATGCCGCGTCCGCACACTTTGTTGAAGCCTCAGGTGCGGGCTCGCGGCAAACCTCTCCCGTTTCAGCTTACATGCAGTCTGCGGAATACGGTTATTCTTGTTCCGGGCTCAATGCCGCCGGCGTCGGACTTCTCCAGTTCCGGATTAAGAGCCGTGAGTTCCTGCAGGGAAACTCCCAGCTGTTCTCCTACGGTAAAGAGGCTGTCGCCCTTTTGAGAAATATATATACATATTCCGCAGCCGTCCTTGCGCGGTTCACCCTGGGTAATGTCGGCCAGGGCATGAATGCTGTTTTTGGACTGTCCTATCATATCGGCGTTGAACACCATTCTGAGCTCACACTTATTACCGGAGAGCAGCGCAGCCTGAAGCATATCGGTGCTTATGCAGGCGCTTACCGCTGCATCGGGCGCAAAGCCGCAATCGGCATTGATGGTAAATTCCTCGGCGGTGCTGAAGCTTGCCGTCTCCCCTGTTCCGGAAACTATATAGATCACCTGGAAGCAAGCCCTACAATCCAGCATGGCTGTACCGTCACAGAGCTGAGCCCTGACCACCTGAGGAAATGCGTTTACCGCACATATTCTGGCCATAGGAGGCGCTTCCTGCGGCTTATCCAGCACCACTCTTACGCTCTGCTGCCCGGAGCAGCATTCAGTGCGGCAAAGCACCGCATCCTCAAATACTCTTTCGGCATCGTTCCGGGTACTGTAAGCGTTTATCACTATATCGGCGGTTTTGCGCCGCATTACGCAGGCCATACAGTTGATGCCTATATCGCAGGCAAGGATTCGCTTTTCCCCCTGCTCATTATCCTGCGGAAGCACAGTGCCGTCCTCAACGGCCACCAAAACAAAAGCTTCATCCCCCTCCAGCGCACCGGGAGCATCAATCACCGCAGAAAAAGGAATCCTGTCCGCCACCTGAGTGACCGGTTCATAATCGTCGCCGCAGGAATAAAGCACGCTCAGCGCTATATCTCCCGACAGCATTACAGAGCCGTTTTCAACGCGCGTCTGGCTGACGACCACTCCGGGAGAAGCCTGCAGACAACGCTTTATCTGTGGCATACGCACATTCAGCTCGATATTTTCATGCAGCGCTGAACGCTGATTGTAAATACCGGCCAGCGAGGTATACTCCTGCTGTGTTGTAAGCCGCTCGCAGTCTCCGTCAATCTCGGTAATTACAGTCTGCTCCGATGCTGCCGAGCAAATAAAGCACACCTTTATCTCAACCTCCAGCACCGCGCTGCTTCCCTCCCGCCGGCAGCCGCAGTTCACTACCCGCGCATACGCCGCGGCCGACGCCTCCGTGCTCACCGGCACGGAAGCGGTGAACTCCTGCTGGGAATACACCGTGTCAAACTCCTCACCCTCAAAGGTAATGCTTCCCCTGAGCATTCCGTCCGCCCGTGCCTCTCCGCCCTGCACTGTGCAGGATGTTACATACGCATTGGCATTTCCGCAGAGAATATTCGCCTGAACATCCGCAAGCGGCATAATCAGCCGGAGCGTTTGCCCGGATTCCGCCATCGTAATTCTGTCGCACCCCAGAAGCTCCTTTTTAACTTCCATCTTAATTCCCTCCCTGATTATATACTGCTGAATAATATTCTTTCCAGTTCCCGGATATGTCTTTCACCGCTTAAATATATGCTTGTTTGACTGAAAAATATGAGTTATAATATTAACAAATAATATGTTTCAAAGCTAAAGCAATTCCATGCCGTTATTCCCGCGGCAATGTACTAAGGATACTGTGCTTTAGCGGCAGAACGGAGATAAGCATGAGATTTCTTATTATACGCCACGGAGATCCGGATTACGCACACGATTCCCTGACGCCAAAAGGCTTCCGCGAAGCTGAAGCTCTGGCGGTAAGGCTGAAAAAAGAGGGCGTTAACAAAATATATGTCTCGCCTTTGGGCCGTGCGGCCGCCACCGCCGCGCCCACCGCCGCGGCTCTGAAGCTTACACCGGAGGTGCTGCCCTGGCTTACTGAATTTCCGGTGCCTCTGAAGGCGGACGGAGTCAACCCCAATCCGCAGGGGCATTGCCCATGGAATATCTTCCCTGAGCTTTGGTCGGGCGAGGCGTGTGCGCTGTCAAATGAGAACTGGCGCAGTTTTTCTCTTTATAAAGACTGCGGAATTGCAGAGTATTTTGACAATATCAGCGCTCAGCTTGATGCACTTATGGCAAAGCACGGCTACCTGCGGAACGGCCAGTATTATAACATCCTGCCCGGCTTTGAGCACAGCACGGAAACGGTTGCGCTGTTTTGCCATCACGGAGTAGGCTGTGCATTGCTTGCACATCTGTGCTCAATATCTCTGCCGCTGTTCTGGCATTCTTTCTTCCTGACCACCTCCAGCGTAACGCAGATACTTATGGAAAAGCATCATTCCGACAACAGAACCGCCGTTGCCCGTATTATCTCTCTGGCAGATACTTCGCATCTTTATGCCGCCGGAGAGCCCGTGTCCTCCTCCGGGCTTCACTCCCCCATAGAGTAAAATTGCACCGCATATCGGTTTTGGCGATGTCAAAACGCCGGCAAACCTTCCGCGGCTTGCCGGCTCTTTATTTTTGCGCCGTGCAGTCTGTCTTTAATGCAGGAAAGAGCCTTGCAGCGGCCCGATCCTCAGCATTGCCCTGTTCAAAACAGCGCCGGATGCTTGCTTTTACATCCGGCATCATTTTCTTTATCTGCTGCCGCACTCGCAGGTCATTTCCGGCGGGAAAATGGGCAGTGAGAAGAATTCGTCGCATACCTCGGAGGCAAACTCCTCGCACGGGGGAATGCGGCAGAAGCCGTAAGCGGGAACCAGAAGCTCCACCTCAGCGACTATCTTAAGAATGATTGTCACGCATACCGTAAGCTTAAAGGTATTGTCGCATATATAGCAGCCCTGGATACATATCGCGCTGACTATGCTCTCCACCGCAAACGGAATGATGGACTCGTCGGGAACAAAGAGAATAACATCCTTGGCCACGGTTATAATACCCTTTCCCTTACCCTCATTGCCGCAGGCGTCGGTAAAAAGGACCTCTATGGGAATATCCACCTTGCATTTTACCCGCGCAAAGTTCGGACGGTCGCATAAGCGCTCAATGTGCAGATCCCGCAAATGCCCCTTGGTGCTTGTAGAGCGGCAGCTTACAAAGGTTATAGGAGCGTCAAACTTCAGCCCGCACGGGCATATCTCGGTGATTTTTACATTTATTCCGTCCAGCTGCTCCTGCTGCATACAGGAGTCGTATACCTTCTTTACCTGGATGCACACCCTTTCGGTGATTCCGCGTGTGCAGTCGCCGTTTATGCGTCCCGGGCAGACATCGTTTTCATTCTGTCTGTAAGAATAGAATGACATTGATTTTTCCTCCTTCAATGAAGATCTTCTAAGACTTGTGTTCTTTAATATACTATGCATAGCGGGCTGTCTGCGTGTTTACGGTTGCTAAAAAACCGGATTCATGATATATTTATCCCAATCGGAGGCTTCCCCGGCTACGCATACACATTATATGATATGCTCACGCGCCCGTTATGTTAACCGGCCGCCTTAAAACGAAAAAATTATGCCCATGCCTGCAGACATAGGGCAATCTTTTGAGAGGTATACAAAATGAACATTTGGGATAAGCTCGGCGTAAAACCCGCGGATATACTGCTGCCCGCAAACTGTGACACGGAAAAATGGAGCTGTATAGCCTGCGACCAGTTTACATCGGATAAGGAATACTGGGACGAGATGGACCGTTTTGTGGGCGATGCGCCCTCCACTCTGCGCATAACATTCCCGGAAATATATCTTGGACGCGACGACGAAAGCTATATTGCCGGAATAAACTCCCGGATGCGGCAGTATCTGAGCGGCAATGTTTTCCGCGAATATAAAAACGCCGTGATAAAATGTGAACGCACTCTGCGCAGCGGCAAGGTGCGCACCGGGCTTGTAATGGCGGTAGACCTTGAGCAATACGATTACTCGCAGGGTTCGCGCTCGCTGATCCGTGCCACCGAGGGCACAATTCTGCATCGCCTGCCCCCCAGGATAGCCATACGCCGCAACGCTCCGCTTGAGCTGCCGCATATAATGATACTGATAGACGATGCCGACAATACCGTGATCGGCAGCATTAAAAACACCGGCAGCCCCGTATACGATACAAAGCTGGCAATGAACGGCGGCAGCATAAAAGGCTGGCTGCTGAGCAGCGAGCAGCAAGATATGCTTGCACGCTCACTTGAGCATCTGTGCGATCGCAAAGCATTTATCCGCCGCTACAGCCTGGAACCCGATGCCGCATTGCTCATGTACGCCATGGGAGACGGCAACCATTCCCTGGCCTGCGCCAAGGCCTGCTGGGAGCAGCTCAAGCCCTCTTTGAGCGATGAGGAGCTCATCACGCATCCGGCCAGATACGCCCTTGCGGAGATCGTCAACCTGTACGACCCCTCTCTGGAATTTGAGCCCATCCACAGAATCATCTTTGACACCGATGCAGAGAAGCTTGCGCAATACCTCGACTGCGGAGACGGCGACGCGCAGGAAATCACCATGCTTACCCAAAGCGGAGAAAAGACAATACACGTCAGAAAGACCTGCGAGCTTGCCGTGGGCAGCCTGCAAAACGCGCTTGATATATTCCTTGAGCAAAACGGAGGGCGCATAGACTACGTCCACGAGGAGTCCACCGTACGCAGGCTCGCTGCGCAGTCGGGCAACGCCGGCTTTATACTGCCGGAGTTCCGCAAGGAGCAGCTCTTCCCCTCTGTCAGCAAAAACGGCGCATTGCCCCGCAAAACCTTCTCCATGGGTGAGGGCCGCGATAAGCGGTATTATTTTGAAGCGCGCCGAATAAGCGTTGACAAATAAATTATGCAATAATATAATGAGCTGATACTTAACAATCTTCGGCACGACAGTATCCCGCACGGTTTTGACATCTCCGGTCTTATTGTGCCGGAATGCGGGATATCAGCCCGGAAGTCAACATATCAACATATTATTGAAAGGCTTGGTTTTTACAATGGGAATTAAAGTGACCAAATTCGGCGGCAGCTCACTGGCGGACGCCGGACAGATAAATAAGGTTAAGAACATACTCGCAAGCGATCCGTCGCGCCGGTATATGGTACCCAGCGCCCCCGGAAAAAGACATAAGGACGACGACAAAATAACCGACCTTTTGTATAAATGCCACGATATAGCCACCACGGGCAAAAGCATCGACCCGGTATTTGAGCAGATACGCACCCGATACACTCAGATAGCCCGTCAGCTCGGCATTACGCTGGATATACAGCCGGAGCTTGACGAAATATACCGCCGCATTTCCGCAGGGGAAAAGCGCGACTATGCCGCCTCCCGCGGAGAATACATGAACGGCAAAATAATCGCCTCGGCTCTGGGATGGGATTTTGTGGACGCGGCGGATGTGATACGCTTTAACGAAAAGGGCATATTTGATGCCGAAAAAACCAATGCCCTTATGTCGGAGGAACTCAAAAAGCACGAATACGCAGTTATTCCCGGTTTTTACGGCTCCCGCCCCGACGGCACCATAAAGACTTTTTCCCGCGGCGGCTCCGATATTACCGGGTCCATTGTAGCCCGTGCCGTAAACGCCGAGCTTTACGAAAACTGGACCGATGTTTCCGGCTTTCTGGTAGTGGACCCCCGCATTGTGGATAATCCCCGCACGATACACACCGTAACTTACCGTGAGCTGCGCGAGCTGTCCTATATGGGCGCCACCGTCCTGCATGAGGATGCAATCTTCCCGGTCAGCATGTGCGGAATACCGATAAACATACGCAACACAAATATGCCGGAAGCCGAAGGCACCATGATAGTTTCCACCGTGGAGGGCAGCAGCAAGGACGGCACGGTAACCGGCATAGCCGGCAAGAAAAACTTTACCGTTATCACGCTGGAAAAGGACATGATGAATGTAGAGCGCGGCTTCGGCCGGCGCGTACTGTCCGTGCTGGAGGAAAAGGGCATATCCTTTGAGCATCTGCCCACCGGAATAGACACAATGAGCATAGTGGTCGCGGACAAAGAGCTGGACGGCAAACTGGAGGCTGTGCTGGACGGCATTCGCGAGCAGGCCCGTCCCGACAGCATAGATCTGCAGAAGGATATGGCCCTGATTGCAGTAGTGGGGCGCGCCATGGTACGCTCCTGCGGCACCGCAGCCAAGGTGTTCAAGGCTCTGGGCGACGCAGGCATAAATGTCCGCATGATAGACCAGGGCTCCAGCGAGCTTAACATTATCGTGGGAGTGGATAACTCCTGCTTTGAGAAAGCCATTCAGGCTGTATACGCGGCCTTCTTTGAATGAATCCGCTGCGGCTTGCCGCGCTGCTTACCGCGCTTATGAGCCTTGCGGCCTTTGCGGCATTCGGGGCAGACAAACGCTTTGCGGCAAAGAAAATGCGCCGCATACCGGAGCGGACGCTGCTGCTTTTGTGTCTGCTTATGGGCGCATCAGGCGGCCTGCTTGCCATGGGTTTATTCCGTCACAAAACCAGAAAGCCAAAGTTCCGTTTCGGAGTACCGGTATGTCTTGCGCTCAATATCGCTGTTCTGGTGATTATTGCCGTCATCTGAGCCGGATATTGCGCAGCTTTTTACCTGCCTTCCGGCAAAACAAACGGCATTATTTGCCCGGCAGAGCCGCGGGGATAATTTCGGCTCCGTTTTGTGTTATAGAACAAGCGTAATATGTCCATAATACCGTTAAGCCCTAGCGGCTAATAATGCGGAAGGGATGATATTATGGCAAAAAGCAAGGAAAAGAAACAAAAGCAAAACAAATCCGGGACAAAGAACGGGGAGCATATAGGCGATCCGTCACCCAACAAAAGCAGTCAAATTCTGAACTGACATTACGGCGGCGCAGAGCCGCCGTACATAATATACGGAGAAACCGATGAGCAAAAAAAACAAAATCGAAATACCGCATTACACCCTGGGCGAGGAGCTCATGAGCGCCATATCCCACGGAGTGGGAGCCCTGCTCGGAGTCGCGGCGCTGGTGCTATGCGTTGTGCGCTCGGCGCAGCACGGAAGCGCCATGGCCATAGTGTGCTCAGCAATATACGGTTTTACTCTGATAGTGCTGTACACCATGTCCACCATGTATCACTCTCTGGCGGTCAACAGGGCAAAAAAAGTCTTCCGCGTAATAGACCATTGCAGTATTTATCTGCTTATTGCCGGTACATATACCCCGTTTTCCCTTATAACCCTGAACGGCACGGTGGGCTATATTATTTTTGCCGTGGTTTGGATCACCGCCATTGTGGGCATAACCTTCTCCGCCATTGACTTAAAGCGCTTCCGCGTCTTTTCCATGACGGCCTACATTGCTATGGGTTGGGTAATAATATTTGCCTTTAAGCCGCTGCTGGACGCCATGCCTGCTCCCGGGATATGGCTGCTGCTCTCCGGCGGAATAGCTTACACTTTGGGCGTACTTCCATTTGCGCTGGGCAAAAAGCACAAATATATGCACTCGCTTTTTCACTTCTTCGTTCTTGCCGGGAGCATACTGCATTTTCTGTGCATCTATCTGTATGTAATTTAGTTTTAATATGTATTCCGGCATTGCGGTATTCCGCAAGCCTTGAATTCCACGGAGGTTTTTATGCTTACAGGCATCCAATCCGGCGCATATTTTAATGACAAAGACGCCTATCTTCCCGGCTGGGAACTCAGCTTATCCCAAGCCTCGGACAGAATAGCCGCGCTTGGCTACAGCTGCATGGATTATCAGAACTTTGTACATACCGATACCGAGCTTTTTGATTATTCCCCTGCAAAGTTTGCTTCCCGGCTGGAAACGGAAAAAAGGATTATCCGGAACGCAGGCCTCAGCGTATCGCAGACCCACGGCCCATGGCGCTGGCCTCCCCGTGACTCCGATGCGTCGGAACGCGCAGAACGGCTGGAAAAAATGACCCGCTCTCTGGAGGGTACGCGGTTTCTTGACTGCCGGTATATGGCGGTGCACCCCATAATGCCGTACGGCCCCGGCGACAATCCCGATCCTGAGCGTTTTTTGCAGCTCAATCTGGAATTTTTCTCCCGTCTGGTACAGCAAGCCGCAAAGTACGAGGTTACGCTGTGCCTGGAAAATATGCCGTTTCCCGCGCTAACCCTGGCGCGCCCTCAGGAAATACTGGATTTTGTCCGCATACTGGATTCGCCGTGGATGCGCGTATGTCTGGACACCGGGCACTGCGCGGTGTTAGGTCTTTCCGCCGCCGATGAGGCAAGACGCCTTGGTGACAGTCTGGCAATACTCCATGTTCACGATAATGACGGCCGCAGCGACCTGCACTGGGCTCCGTATGCCGGAGTGACCGACTGGGAGGATTTCAGCCGCGCCCTGCGTCAGATAGGCTTTAACGGCGTCGTGTCGCTGGAAACCGACCATCGCGCAGAAATGCCTGCCTCCGCCAAAGATAACCCCGAACAGGGGCTGGCCGCACTTGCCGCCCGTATTGCCGGCATAGGCCTTCATACATAAAGCACCGCCTGCGCAAAACAAGCGTTAAATTAAAAAATACGGGCGGAAAATCCGCCCGCAAACAGCGTTATATCATTTTTATATAACAAACGCGGTACAAAGCACACATCAGACTGCAAAAGCCTTATGATAAACCACTCCGGCTTCCATTCCTCCGCGGGCGCGCAGCAGCTCCGGTACGGTAACAAATGTATAGCCTTCGTTTTCCAGGCGCTCCACCATCTCGGTTACAGCCTCATACGTCGTCTGATAAATGTCGTGCATCAGCACTATGGAGCCGTCCTTAATGCTGTAATTACTGCTTGGGTCAAATGCCACTGAAAGTATCTTATCCTTGTCCTTGCTCTGCCAGTCTTTTGTATCCACCTGCCAGTGTATTATCGCCAGCCCCATTTCTGCGCAGGCAGCCTTGACATCGTCATCCACACTGCCTCCCGGCGGCCGCATAACCACAGGGTCCTTTCCGGTAGCCTCCCTGATTATATCGTTGCACTCCTTGATAGCCTCAATAACCTCTTCCTTTGAGGAAAGTTTTTTAAGATTATCATGCTTGTTGGAATGATTGCCTACCTCGTGCCCCTCTGCCGCCATACGGGCAAGCAAATCCTTATACCTGGCAGCATTCTTTCCTATTACAAAAAATGTCGCCTTGACATTGTGTTCCTTGAAAAAATCCAGCAGCTGTGCGGTATATCTGCCCGGCCCGTCGTCAAATGTGAGGGCCACCAGCTTTTTATCGGCAAGATTTTTGTTTTCCTCCTGCTGTCTGAGTTTTTCCTCAAGCTGTCTTGTAAGCTCCTCTATACGCTCCTGCAGCGCCGCTTTATCGGCATTCGCCGCTTCCAGTTCGGCCCTGAGACTGTCTATCTCCCTCTGAAGACTCTCCGCATCCACCGCGTCCCGGTTATTTTCCAGCTCAGCCACTCTGTCCGCCAGTTCCTGATTTTTTCTGTTAAGCTCTGCCGCCGCTTCCCTTGCGGATGAATACATAAGAGCAAAACCGGTCAGGCAGACCACCAGACAGGTTGCCAAAGCAATTACCGATATTATTAAAGGCTGAACCTTACGTTCATAACGACCGCTCCCCATTGCTTTATCAAGCCTCCGCTCCTTTATTGTAAGCATATTCTATCACAAATATTATCTTCTGTCACGCTTCACGCGCATATTATTTGTAAAATTTTTGTTATTTCATCCTCCTTCGCACGCCTGTTTTTCCCGGCAAAAAAACGCTTGACTAATTTACCGATATGATATATACTAAGTGCTGTTAAGACATCGCGGGATGGAGCAGTCCGGTAGCTCGTCGGGCTCATAACCCGAA
>JAQXIQ010000033.1 GCA_029007865.1 Bacillota bacterium | reverse complement strand
CGATTTCAAATGAAATCCGTTTTTTCGGTGGCTTCGCCGCCGAAAAAACACCGCCGAGACGAGCAAAGCGAGTCCGCACGCCGAGGGGAGCCGCCAAAACCTTCAATTTTGGCAGGCGGCGATAAGCGTGCGAAACCCCGCCGTGCGGTTCCCGATTGTAAAACGCAGTTTTACAATCGGCTAAATAGACTTTAGAGAAAAGGGGGATTCATATATGGACAGAGCGCGGATGCTGGGACATTATATCGCGGGCACCGGGGCAACGGTCAGAGCGGCGGCTCAGGTGTTTGCGGTAAGCAAAAGCACGGTGCATAAGGAGGTAACGGGCAGGCTGGAGCAGTGCGACCCGGAGCTGGCGGCAAGGGTCAGGAAGGTGCTGGACACCAACAGGGCGCAGAGGCATCTGCGCGGGGGAGAGGCGACCAGAAAAAAATATCTGGATATAAAGCATTGCAAAACAGAGACGGATAATATATAATATATTAAGGAAAAAACAGGCATTGACGGGTCTGAGACGATGGCGATGCCTGTGCAAAAGGAGTACACAAACTTGAAAAGGATTATGTTTTTGGCGGCGGTAATGCTTGTCTCAGCGCTTCTGCTCAGTGCCTGCGGCGGGAATCCGGCTCATACGGCGACAGGCACGGCCGGCGGAACCGCCGGTGTGTCCGCTTCCGCGACGGTTACCGGCGGAACAACCGGGACGGAGGAAGCCTCGCCTCTTAAAGAGGTAAGCTGCTTTTCCTCGGTAAGCACGGATTTTGACAATGACGGAGCTTCGGAGACGCTGAGCTTTGAGCAGGACGCGGACGGCGTTACAGCCGTCCTGACCGACGGGGAGAAACGCATGGAATACAGGCTTCCGCAGGCGTATTACGGCAGCCAGTATGTCTACTGCAGGGGCGACGGCACCGCGGTGCTTGTGGATTATGACCTGGCAAGCGACGATTATGAGACCTGCTTTATCACCTATGACGGCGGCAGGCTGCTCACAGTCACGCTTACCGGCAGCGTGGTGTCGGCCGATTCCGGGCAGCTCAGGCTTGCCGGCACTATAGAGGTCCTGGGGTCATGGCAGGCGGTGTCCTGCTATGATATAGACGGCGCGCTAAATATCTCCAGGACGGATGATGTATACCGGATAACGGACTGGCGCGAAATTGAATGCGCCGTAGAGCTTACCCTTGTTAAGGACGGCTCCGGGGGAGAAACGGTGACGGTTCCGGCCGGAGGCAGCATTATTCCCGTAGCGGCAAATCTCCGCGATACCGTCTGGTGCCGGGTTCCCGGGGAGGAGCAGCTGTATATCCTGGGCGTGACGCTAAGCCCGGACGAAAGCATCTTCCTTGTGGACGGAATTCCGGAAAACGAGGCCTTTAACGATTTGCGGTATTACGATTAAAAGCACCGCCGTGATCGACGCCTGTCGCTTTTGTGCGGCGGGCTTTTTCTGTCTGCGGATAAAAAGATTGCGGAGTTTATATCTTGACAATAAATACTTATATGTTATAATTAATATAAAATATAGGGGAAACGTGAAGGAATATGTGACGTTTTACTCTAAAACTATTGGAGGATGCTATGAAAAAACTGTTATCCGTACTTTTATTGATCGCAGTCATAATCGGCTGCGTGGGCTGCGCGTCGGAAAAAGGCTACGAGGGCTTGGCGGATAAGGCCTGCGCCGCAATGCAGAAGAACGATTTCAACGCCTGGAAATCCATTACGGATATTGACAACGTACAGAAATACGCTGAATTGACGGGACTGGATTTCGATAAAGATGAATTTTTCGAGGAGCTGCAGGAAGGCTTCACCGATCAATATGAGAAATGGGAGTATGAGTATGACCCCGGCTTTACCGTCAGCCACGGCAGCATTAAGGTGCTTAAGGACGATGGTTACGAGCGTTATACTCTGGAGAGAATGCGGAAGCTGGCCAAGCTGGAAAACCAGGACGAAGACCCGGATGTTACCGTATTTGTAAACGATTTTGTAAAAAATCTGAATTATGTTGCCGTTGTCAAGACCAATATCACCGTAAAGAGCAAGGACGGAGACGATAAGGAAAGAGATGAACATACATATTATACATATTGCTGCAAGGGCAAATGGTATATGGATCAGGTCGGCTTGCTCCGCAGAGTTACGGCGGTTCTGGAAGCAAGAGAGTCTGCGAAAAATCCTGTGGATGAAGGCTAGTCCGGTCAGGCTTTTGCAGCCTCAGGGTCTTTGCCGGACAGGTATGCCGCAATACCGGGATAATAATACCGGATCACAGCGTTACTGCGCCGCACGGAAGTGCGGCGTTTTTTGTTGTATGCGCAAAGCGGCAGTGTCATTCCGGGATAAAAGGCGGGGGTATTTTTTTCGGCACAATTGTAAACAATCGTTAAAGAGCGTTGTCTTAATTTGTGAAGTGTGATAAAATCAAACTGCACGCCGGAGCGTGCATATATGTTCAGGGAAGCTATAACGGAGATTTACACTATGAAGAGTATTAAGTTCGGGGTTTCATTGCTGCTGGCGGTTATATGCGCCGCCTCCTGTCTGCTGAGCGGCTGCGATTTTACAGGCGGAGGAGCGGACAACACGCCCTCCGTGGTCATTTGCGAGGTAATGAGCAGCAATGCCTCCACCGTTGCGGACGAGGACGGGGAGTATCCCGATTATATAACGCTGTACAACATGGGGCAGGAGCGGGTAAACCTCACCGGCTGGAGTCTTACCGACAATGTATCCAAACCGCTGAAATGGAGCCTGCCTTCGGTATATCTGGATGCAGGTGAATACCTTGTGATCTTTGCTTCGGGCAAGGATCGCCGCGACACCGCGGCAGGGGTATATCACACCAACTTTGCCCTTAACGCATCCGGGGAAACCCTCATGCTGGTCGCGCCTTCCGGTGCAGCGGTACAGCAGCTGGAAATACCGGCTCTGCCCGCCGATGTGGCGTACGGACTGGTGCTGGAAGGACAGAATGCCGGTGCCTACTGCTATTTCGCAAACGGTATGCCGGGCGCAAAAAACACATCCGCATATTCTGCGGCGCTTTCCGATATCGTTTCCGGAACCAGCCGGCTGGCGGTGACGGAATACATGAACAACAATTACTGCGCCGTTAAGGATAATTACGGCGAGTATTCCGATTTTGTCGAGCTTATGAACGTTTCGGACGAGCCCTGCTCGCTGTCCGGGCTGTATTTTTCCGACAAGGAGGGTCAGCCGCAGAAGTGGGCGGTGCCGGGCAATATAACCCTGGAGCCCGGTGAGCGCCTGACCGTGTGGTGCTCGGGCCGCGACGAATACAAGGACGGCTTTCTGCACGCGTCCTTTTCGCTGGGCAGCGGGGATACGGTGTTTACCGTGGCGGACTCCGGCACCGTGCTGTTAAGCTGCGAACTGGAATATCTTCCGCAGAATATCTCCAAGGGTAGGGACGAACAGCAGAGCTCAAAGCAGCTTTATTACTCCAAGGCTACGCCCGGAGCGCCTAACGGAGAAGGCTTTGACACTCCGGCGGGCGCCTGCGCACTTAATGCCAAGGGAATATGGATAAACGAGGTTTCCTCCGTGCCGACCGCAGAGGGCAGCTATGACTGGATAGAGCTCTATAACGGCACCGGAGAGGATTTCTCTCTTAATGGCTATACGATAACCGACGACCTTGCGGACCCCGGTTATACCTTCGGCGACGTCACCGTAAAGGCGGGGGGCTATCTGCTGCTTTACGCCTCGGGCGGCACTCCGTCAAAGACTTCCGCCGGCAGCATTTACCTGCCGTTTACCGTTAAAAACAGCGGCACGGATATATACCTGCTGGACGCCGAGGGCTATGCGGTGGATTTCTTCTCCACCGGCAAGCTGTGCATAGGCTATACCAGCGGCAGGAGCGGCAGCGGCAGCGAGCGGTATTTCTTTGCAAAGCCCACGCCCAAGGCGGCAAACGGCACGGGCTATAAGACCTATGCCGCGGCGCCGGAGCTTACGCGCGGCGGATATGTTTCCATAGGGGACACGGTCACGGCGTCCGGGCTGGAAGGGCAGACCCTGCGCTACACCACCGACGGCAGCGAGCCCGACGAATCCTCGCCGGTGTTCTCCTCCTTTAAGATCTCCAAAACCGTGGTGGTAAAGGTCAGGGCGTTTGCAAAAGACTGTCTGCCCAGCGAAACCGTTACCGCCACCTATGTTGTGGGCAGGCACGAAATCCCCTTTGTTTCGCTCTCCGCCGAACCGGACGACCTGTTCGGCTACGAAAACGGAATACTGGCAAACGGCCCGGGCTACGGCGGAAATTTCCCCTACAGCGGGGCAAACTTCTGGAAGGACTGGGAGCGCAGAGCCACATTTGAATACTATACTCCGGACGGTACCGCAGCGCTGTGCTTTGACGCCGGCGTCAAGGTTTTCGGACAGTATTCCAGAGCCTACGACCAAAAGAGCATGGCGGTGCATCTGCGCGACAAGTACGGCACAAGTGATGTGACATACCCCTTCTTTGAGGATAATTCCATCACAACGCTGTCTCATCTGGTGCTGCGCGCGGGAGGTCAGGACCAGAACAAGACCAGGATAAGGGATGCTTTCTGCGCCCAGGTGATGAAGGGTAATACCACCCTTGCGCTTATGGACTGGACTCCCGTGGCGGTGTATATAAACGGACAGTACTGGGGCTTCTTTGACCTCAGGGAAAAGGTAAACGAGGATTATCTTGCAAGCCACTACGGCCTGGATGCCGATAATCTGACCATAATCAAGGGTGATTCAAGGGCTATATCCGGCAGCAATACCGAGATAAAAGCGCTTTATGCCTATGTAAAAAGCCACGACCTTTCAAAGAGCGAGTATTACGATTATGTCTGCAGCGTAATGGATGTGGATAATTTTATAGATTACCTGATTACCGAGATATTCTTTGCCAACGGCGATACCGGCAATAAAAAATGCTATAAGGAAAACACCGAAGGTGCAAAGTGGCAGTGGGTCATGTTCGATTTTGATATGTCGCTGCGTTCCGAGTCCACATGGGGAGACAGATACAACACCATAGAGATGATGTTCAATCCTGGGGGACACGGCTCCAATAACGCCTTTACCACCTGCCTGCAGACCAATTTGATAAAGAATAAGCAGTTCAAGCAAAAATTCATCTCAAGGTATGCGGAGCTCCTTAATACGATATTTATGCCGGAAAATATGAAGGCAGTCCTGAAACGCATGACGGACATGATAGAACCCGAAATGAAGCTTCACGGCGAGCGCTGGAACCGTCCGACCTTTTCCTCATGGCAGGCCGAGGTGGTGAGCCTTAACAATATAATAGACAAGCGGCGCAATATTGCCAAGAATCAGCTCATAGCGTTTTTCGGCCTTTCGCAGTCCCAGGTGCAGGAGCTGTTCCCCAACGACTGACGGCGCCGCAGCAAGCATGCGCGTATTGCTTTGGGAATTCCCTGCAGATTACTGCCGGGCGCCGCAGCAAGCATGCGCGGATTGCCTTGGGAATTCCCTGCAGATTACTGCCGGGCGCCGCAAAACGCCTTGACAAAAGCCTGTAAAGATGCTAACATACTAAACACACCGTAAAGGGGAGTAGCTTTAGCCGATGTATCAACACTCGCCGCAGACACGGCTGGTAATCGGGCTCAGCGCATAAGTAAATGAGCAGCAAGACCTTTCAGTATTTTTTAACGGAATACTGCCGGGTCTTTTTTGATATAAAAAATACATTGCGGGCGTAATACCGTCCGGGAAAGGGCTTGAAAATGAAGTATTACCTTTCATCACCCCAGGAGGTCCTGGAGCAGACCGGCTCTTCGGCGGAAGGGCTTTCCAGCGACGAGGCCAAGCGCAGGCTGGAAGCGGAAGGCCTTAACAAGCTGGATGAGGCCAAGAAAAAGCCGCTTATAAAGCGCCTGCTTGAGCAGTTTGCCGACCCCATGATACTTATTCTTATAGCGGCTGCCGTTATATCCGCGGTCACCGCCGTAATCGAGGGTGAGTTTCCCACCGATGTCATCATTATCATGGCGGTGGTAATAATAAATGCGGTGCTGGGCGTATTTCAGGAAAGCAAGGCGGAAAAGGCCATAGAGGCGCTGCAGGAGCTTTCGGCGGCCACCAGTAAGGTGCTGAGAGACGGACAGGTGCATCAGATCAAAAGCCAGGAGCTGGTAAGGGGCGATATTATTCTGCTTGAG
>JAQXIQ010000032.1 GCA_029007865.1 Bacillota bacterium | reverse complement strand
GCCAACAGCTCCAGGCATCTTGAGCGAAGCTGCGCGGGCTCCTGCTTTACCGTTATTGCATGCAGGTCCACAATGCAGTAATATGTATTATACTGCTCCTGAAGCCGCACCCAGTTGCGCAGTGCTCCCAGATAGTTGCCTATCGTAAGAGTACCTGACGGCTGTATGCCGCTGAAAATGGTCTTTTTGACCGCAGCAGCTTCCTTTTCTATTTTACCGCTCTGTGCGTTGTTAATGTTTTGTTCCATATTCTTCTCCGATCCTTACAGTATCTTTGCAGCCCGTTATTTACAGTATGTTTGCAGTGTCCCGCCAAACACACAAAAAGCGCTCTCATGATGCAAAACAGGTTTGCAGCATTGCGCAGCGACAGAGCTTTTGCCCGCCGCTCCCGGCTTTTATGTGACATATTATATATCCCGCAAGGCTTTTTTACAAGCACAATTTTCCCGCCGGTACGGTCAAAACCGTTTTTCCGCCCGTCATAATTACCAGAGAGCCGTCAGCGCAAAAGGCAACAAACTCCCCATCCGGGCTTCCGTATACCGAGCCGTCGGGATCCGCGTTCCGCAAAACGGTTTTGCCGTCGCAAACAAGGTTCAGCTCACTGCCGGTGAGCGAGGACTTTACAAAGCCAAACACTCTGCCCCCGACAACATAAAACGGCGCTTCGTTCAGTATGCCCGAGGCGACCGTCAACCCTGACCCGGCATTTATTATGCGGCAGGTCGTCCCGTTGGCGTCCTCCACCGCGGCATAAAGCACGCCTTCGTCATACACCAGCCCCGCCGCGCCGCATATAAACCGTCCGTCCCCGTCATACAAGCCTTCTGCCGTCCTGTAATATACGGTTTCTTTAACGCCGTACGCTTCAAACGGAATCCCCACGCTGTTTTTGGGCAGATACCGCACTTTCCCTCCAGAGACCAGCCCGGCCCGTTCTTTACATAAAAACATTACGCTTTCCGTCCCATTAACCGGAAAACACGCATCTGCCGCCGCGACATCTCTGGGGCCGTCCGCAGTTAGATACAGCAGCCTTCCGTCGGCCAAAACATATCCGTTTACGCATACATTTGCCGGGATATCGACATTCTGCAAGGCATAGGACTTATTCTCTAGCGGATAATATACCGTAATATCGGCAACGGAAGCAAACAGCGGATCCCTGTTTTTATCCAGCACTATCACTCTTCCCGATGTGATGTCTATATCCAGCAGTTCGCCCCCCGGGCCTAGCCTTACGGGTTTATTTACGGTATCAAAATACATCAGGCTGCTTTCGCCGTCATTCCCGCGCAAATATACAAGCTGATTATACCTGTTGACAAAAGCGCATTTTGTCACTCCGGTATCCACATTAACCGTCTGTTCTATATCCTTTATGCGGTATTTCAAAACGCTTACGCCGTCCCGGACGGTTATATAAGCTATTGCGGGATAATCGGCAAACACCACGGAATCCGCAAGCACATTCTGCTCGCTTCTTGTAAGCTCGCCGCCGGAATACCGGTACAGCGTGCAGTATACCCGCCCTTCGCTCACGGTATAATCACCGCCGAAATACAGTATGTTTTCCTGCCGGTAATACTTAAAGACGGTATATTCCCTGCCCCCGTAATAAAAAGCAAAGGACCGGCTCATAACCCGGCTGACAGGCACAGACGCAGAATAATACACTCTCAGAAGGCTTGTACCGCTTTGGATATGCAGAGGCATAATGCTGTCCCGTAAAATCCCGTCCTCACCGGGAATATAGTTTATTACCGGAGCCGTAGCCTCAGGTTTCGGTTCTTCACCGCAGCCGCACATAAGTACGGACAGCAGAAGGCTGATAAATGCACATGCAAATTTTTTCATCGACATCTTTTCCCGTTATTGCTGTACTTCAATTATGCAAAAGCTAACAGGGCTCATCCGTAAATACAGACCCTGTTCCCTTTGTCCCAGTTCCGCGCCTCCGCTGCTTACCGATACTCTGCCGTTATCCATCAAAGAGCGGTCCAACAGCTGCTCAAGCGGCTCCTGCGAGGGATTGAATATCCCGATATACCCGCCTCTGTCTATGCAAAGCGCACTGCCGCAGGCAGTCAGCGTAAGGGTCTGTCCGCACATGCCGTGCAAATACGCAAGCTTTTTTAACAGCCCGCACATATTGTCCGTGTCGCCCCACCGTTTTGTCCGCCTGTTGAACGGATCGTCATAGCCCTGCATATAGTCCTCGTCCCCATAATAAACACACGGGATCCCCGGCAGCATGAAAAGCATTGCATAGGCCATTTCCAGTCGCGCCCGAGCCAGCAATTCCCGCTCAGGCGAAAGGCGATAAGATGCGCGCTCATCCCGGGTAAGACCGTCCGGCGCTTCACCAAGAGCCGTACAGGCTCTGACAGTATCGTGCGTGGAGACAAAATTCATAAGGCACTCAAAGGCCTGCGGAGGATAATTCTCCCTCAAAGCTTCCACCCTGCGCACAAACAGCCCGGCATCGCAGCCGGTGATATAATCAATAACGGCATTGCGCAGCGGATAGTTCATAACGCTGTCCAGATGCCTGCCCTGCAGGTATGGGCGCAGATGGGAATAGCTTTCTTTGTGCGACGCATCCTCCCACACCTCACCGATGATAAGCGCGTCGGGGTCCTGTGCTTTTACCTGACTGCGCAGTTCAAAGAGAAACCCGTCCGGAAGCTCGTCCGCCACATCCAGTCTCCAGCCGGAGGCTCCGGCCCGAAGCCAGCGCTTGACCACGGAATCTCCGGAGCGCAGAATGTAATCCATAAAGGAGGGTTCCGTCTCTCTGGTGCAGGGCAGAGACCATACTCCCCACCAGCATTTGTATTTATCCGGATAGTTCTCAAACTCATACCACTGATAATACCTGCTCAGCGGGCTGTTATAAGCGCCTACGCAGTCGTAATGCCCCTCGCGGTTGAAATAGCGGCTGTCGCTTCCGGTATGGGAAAACACTCCGTCCAGTATTATGCGCACGCCCTTTTCCTTTGCACGGCGGCACAGGCGCTCAAAGTCGGCATTTGTGCCCAGGAGCTCATCCACCTGCTCATAGTCTCCGGTATCGTAGCGATGATTGGAGTACGCCTTGAATATCGGATTCAGATATAAGGTATTAACCCCTATGTCGGTCAGATACTCCAGCTTTTCTTCAATCCCTATTAAATTGCCGCCGAAAAAATCGTCGGCAGCATAATATCCCTTTTGCGCATCGGGTTTATACTCCGGCTCCTCATCCCACCCCGGATGCATTCTGTGCCCGCATGCCTCTGTTTTGCCGCAGCGGGCAAACCTGTCGGGAAATATCTGATACATTACGGCACTGCGGCACCACTGCGGAGTGCTGTAATCCCGGTCATACACCGTTATAAAATAGGAGCGCATGGTGTCGCAGTTATCCGAAAGCTCGCCTTCTCCGCCCAGCATATCCGCCGCGTTAAGATAATACCGCTCCCTCGCGCCGTGCAGAATGAAAAAATAGCACAGCAGACACGGCTCATCGCGCCGCACCGAGGCGGTAAAAAAATCCCCGTCCCTTTCCATCCTGACAAGGCTCTCGGAGCCGTCCCACAGCCTCAGGGAAGCCCCCTGAGCCTGCGGCGCATACAGTCTCAGCGTCACTTCGGTACCCGCCGGTACGGCTCCGGACGGAAAACGGTATGCCGCCTGTCTGGAATCATGCTTTACAGCTGAGTAAGCTTCCATATCTTTTCGTTATACTCCGCAATGCTTCTGTCCGAGGAAAAATACCACGATCTTGCTATATTTATAAGACTTTTTTTGAGCCATTCGCGGCTGCCGAAGAGCTTTTCCGCCTCCTCCATGACCGCCGCATAGGATCCGAAATCCTTCAGGCACATATACGGGTCGGCATACCCGCCTTCCCCGCCAAGCAGATAATCCTTGATGCTTGCAACATTACCCTTCAGGGTGCCGTCCGCCAACGCGTCCACAACATTGCGGATGCGGATATCGTCCTGATAATACTGCTGCGGATTATACCCCGAGGCCTGCAAGCCGATGACCTCAGGTGCGCGCATACCGAAAATGAATATATTCTCGTCGCCCAGCAGCCTGTGCATCTCAACATTTGCCCCGTCCATGGTGCCCACCGTAAGCGCGCCGTTCATCATGAACTTCATATTGCCGGTGCCGCTTGCCTCCTTGCCGGCAAGGGATATCTGTTGGCTGATATCGGAAGCCGGAATTATCACCTGCGCATTGCTTACACCGTAATTCTCGATAAATACCACCTTCAGCACATCACGGGTACGCGGGTCGGAATTGACCAGATCCGCAATTGAGCAGATTAGCGATATGATCTGCTTGGCGCGGACATAGCCGGGCGAGGCCTTTGCGCCGAATACAAACGTGTGGCTCTTGTGCACGGCGCCGTTCTGCGTTATATCAAAATAAAGATGCAGTATATGCAGCGCGTTGAGAAGCTGCCGCTTGTATTCGTGCAGGCGCTTGACCTGTATATCAAAGATGGAATCCGGGTCCACGATTATACCGTTGTTCTGCTTGATATACTCCGCTAACCGCAGCTTGTTGTTGCGCTTGATTTTTGCCAGGCTGTCCAGAAAGCCGTCGTTATCCAGCTGCTGCTCCAGCACGGCAATGCTCTGCATATCGTTTACCCAGTCCGCAGTGCCCAGAGTACCGCTTATCAGCCCGGCAAGCTCGGGATTGGCCTGCAGCAGCCAGCGCCTGGGAGTAATACCGTTTGTGACGGAAATTATTTTGCCGGGATACAGCCGGTTGAAATCCGCAAACAGGTTATCCCTGAGAATTTTGGTATGCAGCTCCGAAACGCCGTTTACCTTGTGGCAAACCGCAAGGCAGAGATTGGCCATTCTCACCTGGGAAAAGGCCACGGGAGCCATTTCCTGACACTGCTGCGGCGAAAGCCCGCTGCAGAAGCGCCGGTTTATTTCGCATATAATCATATATATGCGGGGCAGCATGTTTTCCACCAGATAGCACGGCCATTTTTCCAGCGCCTCGCTCATTATTGTATGGTTGGTATAGGAAAAGACGCGGCTGCAAATGTCAAAGGCCTCATCCCAGCCCATACGCTCCTGGTCCAGCAGCAGCCGCATCAGCTCCGCTATGGCTATTGCAGGATGAGTGTCGTTTATCTGTACCGCCGCATAATCAGCAAGCGCCGATACCGGCAGTCCCATGCGCTTGTGTCTTGCCAACATATACTGCAGAGTAGCGCTGGTGAAAAAGTATTGCTGCTGCAGGCGCAGGCTTTTGCCGGCATTATGGGAATCGTTTGGATAAAGCACCCTGGATATGGTCTCGGCAAGCTCGCGCTCCGCCGAAGCTCTTATATATTCGCCCTGGCCGAAATAAGTCATGTCAAAATACTGCGGCGACCGGGCGCTCCAAATGCGGAGAGTATTGGCGGTTCCTGACCTGAAACCCATAATGGGTATATCATACGGCATTGCCAACACCTTATTTGCGTTTTCTATGCTGTGACACAGTCTGCCGGTTTCATCGGTATATTCGCGCACATTTCCGTAAAACAGCACCTCAAACTGCTCCTCGGGGCGCGCTATTTCCCAGCTGCAGCCGTTTTCCAGCCAGTTGTCCGGCATTTCTATCTGCTGTCCGTCCACAATCTTCTGCCTGAAAAGCCCGAAATCATAACGTATTCCGCAGCCTATCGCAGGCAGTCCCATTGAGGCAAGAGAATCCATAAAGCAGGCGGCAAGACGCCCAAGGCCTCCGTTGCCCAGGCCTGCGTCCTGCTCCACCGTCTCCAGCTTGGCCAAATCTATGCCAAGCCCTGCCAGAGCGCTGCTGTATAAATCGTATTTTTCCAACGCAATCAGATTGCTGGCCAGAAACCTGCCCATCAGGAATTCCAACGACAGATAGTAAAGCACCTTGTTTTTGTTCTGCTCCGCGCGCCGGGAGGCGGACTGCCAATACTCCATTATTTCATCGCGCACCGCCATTGCCACCGCCTTATAAAGCTGAAGCTGCGTAGCCTCGGAGGGAGTACGGCCGAAATGGCGTTTTAGCTTGCCCAGCACGCACTGCCTGATTGCCTCTTGTTCATAATCGTATTTATTGTCCATACTCTAACCTCCGACCGTATTTAAGCCTGTTATATGTGCGCGGCCCGTCCTATTATACGCCAAGCAGCGATCTGTATAGCTCTTTATACTCCTTTGCGCTCTTTTTCCACGAAAAATCAGTAGTCATGGCGTTTTCCATAAGTCTGCGCCGCGTCTGCGGCTCCTTTATGCAGGAAAGCGCATAACGCACCGTATATGCCATATCGTGAGCGTTAAATGCCTCAAAGGAAAAGCCGTTGC
>JAQXIQ010000031.1 GCA_029007865.1 Bacillota bacterium | reverse complement strand
TGACTCCGGTCGGGCTTCGCCCTCCCTCCGTCAGCAAAACCGATCTTCTAACCCGTAACTCTTTCGCTTTTTCGGTCTCACATCATTGACAAATGAACACTTTCACATTGTGCATGATCCGCAATTGTTTTCTGTCCGCATCTGCGGAGAACGGATAAAAAGCTCACCCATGCCGAAAAGCAGACGCCGGGCAGAATTGCCCGGCGTCTCAGCAGGTATCATATTATATCAGACCGCAAACGGGAATACCCACCGCGGCTCAGGAAATCCTGTGCTGTCATTCCTTGAAGGCAGGGAAGCAGGTAAACTCCCGTCCGTCGTCAAAGGAGAAATACGGTATCAGCCTGAAATCCGTGCCGGAAATGGCATATTCCATGCGTCCCTGTTTTACCAGTCTGCCTTCCAGTTCCTCATGCCCGAAGGGCAGCAGAGCCGTTCTTTCCGCAGCGCCGCCGTGTTCGTCCTGCCCAAGTGCAAGCGCCGCCACGGTACCCGCCTCATGCTGCACGCAATGCTCCCCCTCACCCACAACGCACATCATTATAGGACCGTACATAACGGCATATCTGGGATATTCGGTGCGGTTTTCTCCGGTATATTTTACGCAACTTATGCTGCGCGACGTTTTAAGGACAACCTCGTCCCCGGTATGCCACTCTCTTTCGATGCAGGCATACTGTCCGGCACTGCACTGCACGCTCTGTCCGCAAACCGTGAGCGAAGCGCTGCGGCTCCAGGAAGGCACGCGCACGCGCAGCCTGAATTCGCCCTCTCCGCGCACTCTGAAGCGCACGGTATCGCCGTACGGGAAGCTTGTGTGCTGCTCCAACACAAATTCACTGCCGCCGACATTGAAGTTTATCTCCGACTCGGCAAACAGGTTCACCTGTACTCCGGCATCATCCAGCATATATATGAATTGCTGTATCTGACCTATAAAGCCCGTAGCCTGTATCTCGCAGCAGGTGTTGTAGCGCAGGTCGGGGTATTTATATCCGTTAAGATGGTTAAAGTACCTCACCTTGCCTTCCGGGCCCTGGCACGAGCAGGTCAGGTTGAATATGCTCTGCTCCATCTGCAGCGCGTATTCCTCATTGTCCGGATCGGCGCTGAGCAGCCTTTGTGAAAGCTCCGTCCAGAACACTCCGGCGCAGGTTTCAAAAATACTATTGGGGATATTTGATATTTTATGCGTTCCGGGGCGGCACTCGAAATGCTCGCATATTGTTATAAAGCTGCCCGGCAGCATAAAGTAATCCCGATATATCCTGTAAGCACCCAGTGCGGCGTCCCTGTATCTGGCGTCGCCGGTAGCGGCATATATGTCAAACAGGGCGCAGACGCTGGTAAGCAGATAATTGTGCGGACGGTTGAGAGTAAAGCGCCATACCGCCTCCGGTATATCCTGAGCCAGGAATTCCAGCCACCAGTCCATGTCGTAATACTTCATGTTGGTGATTATATCCTCCGGCCTGCCCACGGGGCTCTGATATACCCTGGGGCCGGCAGCGCTGCCCTGGATACCCATGCTGCCAAGCAGCATTACCGGCAGATACTCGCAGTTATTATACCAGTCATAGAAAGCGCGCACTATGCCCCAGGCCTCGTCAAAGCCGGCATATCCGGCGGCAAGCAGACCCTTGGTAAACATTGTGCGGTCATAGTTTTTGATTTCGTCCCTCATAATACCGGGCCAGGTATCCTTGGACAGGGCAAACAAAGAGCTCTCATAAGGCAGGCAATAGCCGTTATTGTTTGTAAACTGTCTTCTTTCCACCTCGTCCAGCATTTCCTTTACTGCCTTCCGGAAGGCGGGCACCTCTTTGTAGCGCAGGGTATTGCTCATACCCACCAGCATTCTGCCTTCATTGGAGGCAACAAGCATATCTATCCATATCCTGTCGTCATCCTTTGCGTCCACCCATCTGGGCAGCTCCAGGCTCTTTTTAAGATAGGTTATGTTGCGCTCAAACCTGTCCTTGAGCACTCCTTTTCCCAGGATGACCCCTTTAAGCGGCACCGTCATAAGCTTTACAGGCTTCCATTGCTCCGGAGGCAGGAAGGTACGGGTACCTTTGCTCATGGCGTCCAGCTCCTCGTCGGTACGCCTGTTCATCACACTTATTACCTCAGTGGTATCGCTCAGCTTCAGGCCGCACAGCACAATATTGCCGCTGCACACTTCCAGTCTTATCCTGTTAAAGCGCTCCGGGTCGGGAAGCTGAACATGCACCGTGCGTTTGCAGTCAATGTTGAGATATCTTTCGCTCTCGCCGCAGCGCACGCAGACTCTGCCCATTCCGTCCAGCGTCAGAGCTGCCCGGCTGCCCATGCAGTATATCTCGGCGTTTTCTCCGCTGCCCATCTCGGTAAAATGTCCGTTTTTCTTGCAGCCCGGAGAGGTGATAACATACCCTTGGTTGGCTCCGTCAATATATGTAACCGCAGCTCCGCGTCCTTCCAGCACCGCTCTGTCGATAAGCAGACTGCCCTCCAGCACCGTGAGGCTGAATTCCTGCTCGCCGGAGAGCTGCTCACAGCGAAGGAATACGCCGGGATGCGCCTGAGCTTCAAATTCACGCCCGCCGATTTTCACCTTAACCCGGCACTGCTGCTGCTCTGCAGTGGCAATAAGCAGCATGGCTGAGGCTCTGAACCAGAAGCTCAGACTGCCGCCGGCCTCCACCTTTGTATATGTATTGCAGTAGGCCATCAGCTTTCTGGGAATGAGCCGGAAATGCTCCGCCTTGCCGTCATAGACCATGTGAGTGTCGTTGACGCTTTTACCCTTAACGGTAATGCGTTCTCCCTCGGATTGCGTCACCGGTACAAAACAACCGGCGTAAGTTGTTACCTCTTGCATAAAATCACCCTTTGCAAAAATAATATTGAATTGCTTTTTCTTCTTGTAATTCACCGATAATTCTACACCAAAAACACGGGTTTTTCTTGTATTCGGTTATCTCAAAATTGTATCACAGTATCAATGTGCATTTGTGACGGCAAAACCTTCCCGGGCGGCAGTCAGACGCCGCCGGAGTCGCCCGGTACCAGTTTGTATCTGCGCTCCGAATTGTTATCCGGCGCTATGCATGCCGCCAGAATATGATACTCGCCGCGTCTGTCCATCTCCAGCTGCAGCGGCAGCTCCTCGCCCCCGGAAAGCACTTTGCAGCTCTCCGGCCTGCTTATGCCGCAGAAACGCACCGGAACGACCCCTATGCCGCCGCTTTGAATAACCTCTGCGACGCCGCTTTCCGCAACCCTTATCTCCGATGTGCCGCTGCCCTGAACGGCTATATTTTCCACTCTGTTTACCGCCGCCTCGCGCCGCATGAGCTGTGCGCATTTAATCAGCTCCAGACTGTCTGCAAGCTCCCTGTCCCTACCGCAGTAATTTTCCGCGTCCGGAACAAGCGCCAGTGTAAAATCGCATTCAAATATGTCTCCGGCGCTGAAGTCCGCCTCCGCCAGCCTCAGCACCGCCTCCAGCCAGCGCTCGCCTCCGCCTTCACGGGCAAACACCTCCGCAAGTACCCTGCCCCCGCAGAGCCTCCTGATGCAGACCCCTATCCCGTCAAAGCCCGTAAACTCGTTCTCTCCCAGCTCCCGCACGCATCGCAGACCGTTGCCCCGGGCAGGCTCTGCATAGCTGACGGATACGTCGTCCCCGAAATACAGCCCGTCCCCCTTTATCCGCACCAGCTCAAACCGCTCGTACCGCGCAGACGCAAGGGCCTCCGCCTCCACCGACACATTGAGCCTTGTGTAATCCCTGCTGATGAGCATGCTCTGCCTGAGCGTTATGCGCAAAGCCCTGTCCGGCGTATACGCTTCATGCACAGCGCCGGCCTCAAGCGGGCCGCAGAACAGATCCGTCAGCCTGATCCTGTGCATCTCCAGCCTGCCGGATGCGTCCGATATATTGAGTATATCCGCCGAATACTTCCTTTTGCACCTGTCGGCAAAGGATATCATCCAAGGCACCGAGTCCCCAAGGCAGCTTCGTGCCGGGTCCAGCACGCAGCAGCCTCCGGACGCGCACAGCTCCACTCTGCCGCACTGAGCTTCACTGCCGTGCGTCCAGAGATGGCACGCACCGGTCAGCCCGGTCAGCTCCAGCGTAAGGCATATCCTCTGCCCCGGCCCCAGCAGCGGCGCTACGGTAAAATCGTAATAGCTGACCCCGGTTCCGCCCCGCATGATACGCTCGCAGCATATCTGCACCGGCACTCCGGTCTGTTCTCCGTCCTGCAGCAGCACCGCCCCCAGCGGCGAGGAGGACTTTCTTGAAAGCATAAAAGGCATACAAACGGGTTCGTCAAAAGGGTTTTCCAGAATGATATCCACGGATTCGTCCTTACCGTATCCGTCGTCCAGCAGATATATGCCGTGGACCCTGTCTAACTCCGACTGTATTGTATTGCCGGCGCTGCGCGCCTCAACGCACATACCCAGCGGCGGAGAGCAGAACAGACGGCTTTTTTCCCTGCAGAAGCGCATCACCACGCTGCAGGACTCTCCGTCGGCCGCGCTCATTACCGGCTGCTTGACTATAAGCTCATCGCCGTTTACCTCCAGCAGCCCGCCCTGAGCCGTGCCCACATATATCCGTTCCCCTCCGGCGCTTAAAAACACATCCTGATCCTCGCAGACCGGGCAGCCTCCGCGCAGACGCATTACCGCCACCGCAACCGGAGTATTCTGCCGGAAAACAAAGGAGGAGGATATCTGTATTATATCTCCCGCGCAGGACACCTCAAAGCGCGAGCTTGCAGGCGCCTTCTCCTCCTCGGTCTCAAAGGGCAGACACTCCACATCGGCACAGTTATAATACTGTCCTCTCTGCAGAAAGGTTATGCTGTCCCTTATCCCGCCGCGGCCGGAAAACACCCGGCTGTTTATGTGCAGTTCTCTCTCCAGCTCCATATTGAGCTGAGTTTCCGCCTGCAGCACAATGCCGGACAGCCCGGTCATGGACACCGAAAGCCCCAGCCCCGGCGTAGCCAGACACAGCTGAGCCGAGGTCCTGATATCCGTCTTAAAATACATCTCGCTGCGAAGCGTATCCCTGAACAGCTTCATTACAATTCTCCCGATCCCCGATGAGCGCCCGCATTCCTTTGCTCGCAAGCCGCATTTCCGTTTTTTGCGGCTTTACGGGTCTTTTTACCTATTATAACAGCAACAACGGCAAAACGCAATCCCCCGCGCGCTTAAAACCCCCGAAGCTGCGCGGCAAAACGCGAAGTCCCGGTCTGAAAGCAGGCCGGGACTTCCGTCGGATTCATTTTCGGATTCATATTGGTTGTATCTGTTTTTCTATTCTCTTTTTCTGTTTTTGCGTTACCTATTTTAATTATTTACTGTATAGCTTATTATACCGTGCGCACCCGGCGTCCGCTTTGCAAAGAGCTTATCAAAAGTATGCCGGACATATTATACCGTGCGCGCCCGATGTCCTCAGTACATGCGCGTTTATCCTCGCATATTACCGCATACCGCAGCCCACGTAATCACCCAGCAGCTCGGAAATATCGCCGCACTGCTTCATCTTCTCCCTTATCCTGTCGGTGCGCTCATAAGGGTCATCCTTGCATACCCATCCGTTCATCACGCTCCGCAGTCCGTACAAGCCGTTAAGCTCATATATCAGCTTATCCGTATCCCTGTCCGGCTGTGCCGCTTCCTCCTTTATCTTCTCCAGTATTTCGGCACACAGCTCATTGGCTTGCAGATGCATCTTGGCTTCGGTATAGTCAGGGTCCATTTCAAGAGCAATGTTCCATGCGTATCTTTTGTCCTTGATAAGCCCGTCCATAAGCTTAATGCGATCCGCAATATACCGGTCTTGCGTTGCGATTATTTCCATATAGCTGTAATAACGCCCGAATTGCTGTGACAGTTCGTAGTAGCCCGGATCGCTGTAATTCATTTGGGACAGCTGCCGTTCTATCTGGGCGCACAGCTCGCCTGCCTCTTCATAGGTAAGCTGCTTGATATCGTCGGGATACGAATTATAGGTGTTGATATCGCTCTGCGTGAGTCTGCGGCAGGCCGCTACCTGGGTAATTATTTTCTCCGCCTTACTGCCCGGCGCAAACTCCAGCCTACTTATATCGGTGGTATAGTGCGGAAACACCTTTTGCGCCGCCTGCACCGCTGTAGCTTCTGCCCCGGGCTGCACGGATGCTGGGCTCGCCGCTCCCGCCGCAAAAACCGCACTGCACGCAGTAAGCACCGCTGCCGCAATGACCGCAATCATCAGCTTTCCGTTATTCTTCAAGTTTACCTCTCCTTTCCGTACCGTCCGGTAATCTCAGTATGCTGCCGCACGCCTCTGCCGCAATGACCGCTGTTTGCCGCCCGTGCAGGCAGCCCTTCCGTCCTTATTGTATTGTACCTTTTCAGCCATGTCAATACGGTTTATGCAACATTTTACAACTATTTTGCAACAATGTTGCATTTGCTTACGCATGAACAGTCCGGCAACGGCGAGCCTCAGGGCGGCGCATCTTTCTTCCCCCGGTTTTCCTGCGGTTTCCGTCGCTTCCGGCTCTGAAAACAGTTGCACAATGGCGTAGCTTGTGTTACAA
>JAQXIQ010000030.1 GCA_029007865.1 Bacillota bacterium | reverse complement strand
GGCGCGCAGCACGCGGCTTTTGATCTCGTTGGTGATGTGGGGGATTATCTGCACCGTGCCGCCCAGATAACCGCCGCTGCGTTCGCGGTTTATGACCGTCTGAAATACCTTGCCGGTGGTAACGCTGCTGTTCTGCGTAAGATTTTCGTCAATAAAGCGCTCATAGTGCCCCAGGTCCAGGTCGGTCTCCGCGCCGTCGTCGGTGACGAAAACCTCACCGTGCTGGTACGGATTCATGGTGCCGGGGTCAACATTGAGGTACGGGTCAAATTTCTGAATGGTGACTTTTTTTCCGCGGCATTTAAGCAGTCTGCCCAGTGCCGCCGCGGTTATTCCCTTGCCCAGGGAGGAAACAACACCGCCGGTTACAAAAACATATTTAGCCATATAAAACTCCGTATCTCGACGAAATAAAATTTGTGGCAGCACGGAAACCGCATTCGCCGCTGCGGTACCGCTGTTGCTGCAAAATGTTTAACGGACTGCGCAAAAGCGGCAGTCCGATAAAATCATACTTTGAGCTCTCCGGAGGCGGGGCATTCAAAGTCGGTAAGCACTCCGTCGACATAGTCGTGCAGGAATTCGTCCACTTGCTGCGGCGCCCTGCCTATATAGTTTTCGGGGCGCAGGACTTCCAGTATGTCCTGCTTGGTCAGGTTAAAGGCGGGGTCGGATGCTATGCGGTCCAGCAGGTCGCAGGTGCCGCCCTCCTCCTTGATAACTCGCGCGGCCTCCATGGAATGGCGGCGTATGCGTTCGTGCAGCTCCTGGCGGTCGCCTCCGCGCTTGACGCCCTCCATGAGGATGTTTTCCGTCGCTATAAATGGGAGGTTTTCCGTCATGTGCTTTTCAATGACCTTGGGATACACCACCATGCCGTTTGCGACGTTGATGACTATGTTAAGCAGCGCGTCGGTGGCAAGGAAGCATTCGGCTACGGCCAGACGCTTGTTCGCCGAATCGTCCAGGGTGCGCTCCAGCCACTGTACCGAGGCGGTAAGCTGCGGGTTGACGGCGGAGCAGGTGACATACCTTGCAAGGGAACAGATGCGCTCGCTGCGCATCGGGTTGCGCTTGTATGCCATGGCGGAGGAGCCCACCTGACCTTTTTCAAAGGGTTCTTCCACCTCTTTGAGGTTTTGCAGCAGACGGAGGTCGTTGGCAAACTTGTACGCGCTTTGCGCTATGCCGGCCAGGACGTTGCAGATGCGGGCGTCCTCCTTGCGGGTATAGGTCTGACCCGAGACGGGGAAGACGGCATTAAAGCCCATTTTCTCCGCTATTTTCTGCTCCAGCAGCTTGACCTTGGCGTGGTCGCCGTCAAACAGCTCCAGGAACGAGGCCTGAGTGCCGGTGGTGCCCTTGTTGCCCAGCAGCCTCATGCCGTCCTTTACATAGTCAAGGTCTGCCAGGTCATACAGGAAGTCCTGTATCCACAGGCAGGCGCGCTTGCCCACGGTGGTGGGCTGGGCGACCTGGAAATGAGTATAGCCCAAAGTGGGAAGCTCGCGGTATCTGCGCGCAAACTCCGCCAGATGCTATATCGCGGTGAGCAGCTTGTTCTTGATTATTTCCAGCCCGTTTTTGTATATTATGATATCGGCGTTGTCGGTAACGTAGCAGGAGGTGGCGCCCAGATGTATGATGCCCTTGGCGTCGGGGCAGACAAGCCCGTAAGCGTAGACATGCGCCATTACATCGTGGCGGATCTCCTTTTCCTTTGCGCTTACCGCGTCATAGTCGATATCGTCAATATGGCTCCTGAGCTGGTCGACCTGCTCTTTAGTGATGTTCAGGCCGCATTCCATTTCGGACTCGGCCAGAGCCACCCAAAGCCTGCGCCATGTGGAATAGCGCATATTGGGGGAGAAGTTTTTAAGCATTTCCTGAGATGCGTATCGGGAACTCAGCGGGGTAGAGTAGGTGTCAAAGCCGTCCATTGCGTAATTCCTTTCGGTATTATTGATTGCTTATTCCGATAATTTACCGTTTGAGGTGTATCAGCGGTATATTATCTCGTTGCGCGCAGCGCCCACCGAGACATATTTTATGGGGCATTCGATGTACTGCTCGATATACTCGATATACTTGCGCGCTTCAATCGGCAGGTCTTCGTATTTTGTAATCTTGCTTATATCGCACTGCCAGCCCGGGAAGGTGGTGAACACCGGGCGTGCGTTTTTCAGCTGGGGAGTAGCGGGGAAGGAGGTGCACAGCTTGCCGTCTATTTCGTAGCCGACGCAAACATCTATCTCCTTCATGTAGGAAAGCACGTCCAGTTTGGTAAGGCCTATTTCGGTTGCGCCCTGCAGGCGTACGCCGTATTTGGTGGCCACAAGGTCTATCGGGCCCACTCTGCGCGGGCGTCCCGTGGCGGCGCCGAACTCGTTGCCCGCCTTGCGCAGGGCGTCGGCACGCTCATCCAGCCATTCGCAAATAAACGGACCCTCGCCCACGGCGGTGGAATAGGCCTTGGCAACGCCTACCACGCGGTCCAGCTTTAACGACGGAGCTCCGCTGCCTATGGGAGCGTAGGCCGAAAGGGGAGTGGAGGAGGAGGTGTAGGGATAAATGCCGAAGTCAATATCGCGCAAAGCGCCCAGCTGAGCCTCGAACATTATATTTTTGCCCTCTTTGGAGGCGCCCAGCAGCAGCTCTCCGGTGTCGCAGATGCAGTCGCGGAAGGGGTAGCCGTACTGCTTTATCCAGTCCATTATCTCATCCACCGTGTACTGCTTTCCGTTATAGACCCTGGAGATAAACAGATTCTTGAACTCCAGAATGTCGGCAATGTGGGAGCGCAGATAATCCTCGTCCAGCAGCTCGCACATCTGTACGGCCTTTTTCATGTATTTGTCGCCGTAAACCGGTGCAATGCCGCGGCGGGTGGAGCCGTACTTCTTGCCGGCAAGGCGCTCCTCCTCGTAAACGTCCTGCTCCCTGTGATAGGGCATGCAGACAATGGCGCGGTTGCTGATTCTGAAGTTGGAGGAATCTATCCTGATGCCCATCCCGCGCAGACGGTTGACCTCGTTGAAAAGATGCTCAAGGTCTATTACCGTGCCGTTGCCCAGTACGTTTATGACATTTTCGCGGCAGATGCCGGAGGGCAGAAGATTGAGCTTGAGCTCGCCGTAATCGTTGACAACGGTGTGTCCGGCATTGTTGCCGCCCTGGTATCTGCATACAATATCGTAGTTTTCGCTCAGAAGATCCACCATGCGGCCCTTTCCTTCGTCACCCCAGGTGATTCCCACAATTGCGCAAGTTGACATGATTTATCATTTCCTTTCATATTGCGGACTTATAAGCCCGGTAATGTTTGGCATATCCTTCTGCTGCACAATGGCTTACAGCAGTATTATTCCGTTTTCCTCGCACTGGCGCTGTATATACTCCGGCCAGATGGAGGCCTGTACCTCCCCGATGTGCATTTTCTGCAAAAAGAACATGCACAGACGGGACTGGCCTATGCCGCCGCCTATGGTAAGGGGCAGCTCCCCGCTTATGACGCGGCTGTGATAGGGCAGGCAGGCACGCTCCGGGAACCCCGAGGCAAGCAGCTGCCGGCGCATGGCTTCCGCGTCCACCCTTATGCCCATGCTGGATATCTCAAACGCGGTGTCAAGGGGCGCGTAATAAAGAATTATATCGCCGTTTAGCGACCAGTCGTCGTAGTCGGGCGCTCTGCCGTCATGCACCTTGCCGCTGCGCAGCTTTCCGCCTATTCCGGTGACGAAAATCGCGCCGTATTTCTTTGCCGCGGCGGTCTCACGCTGCTTTGCGGAAAGGGCCGGGTATTCGTCCTCCAGCTCCTGCGAGGATATAAAGGTTATCTCCTGGGGCAGGGCATCGGTTTTAAGGACGGGAAAGAGCTTTTCCAGATAGCGCTGGGCGTTATGGATGACCTCGTAAATGTCGCGGACGGTTTTTTTCAGGAATTCCTCATTGCGCTGCTCCGGGGTGATTATCATCTCCCAGTCGTACTGGTCGACATATATGGAGTGCAGATTGTCGCATATCTCGTCGCGGCGGATGGCGTTCATGTCGGTATAGAGCCCTTCGCCCGGCATAAAGCCGTAGCGCTTCAGGGCATGCCGCTTCCATTTTGCCAGGGAATGCACTATCTCGGCGGTCTGCCCGGTCTCCTTAATATCAAAGGCCACAGGCCGCTCGGTACCGTTAAGGTTGTCGTTGAGCCCGGTTTCCGGCAGCACAAACAGGGGCGCCGATACGCGGGTCAGGTTGAGTTTGGCAGCAAGAGTGCTTTCAAAATGGTCTTTAAGGGCCTTTATGGCAAGCTCGGTCTCCTGCAGGTTCAGCTTAGGCTTATACACGGCTATACTCCTTTACAAATAAATAAGAGTGCTTTAACCCATGCGGCCGCTATACGTTCCCCACATGAAACACTCTGTCAAATGCATCCTGTCGTAAAGAATGCTCATATTCAGTTACGCATAATAAGCACCGTGATATAATACCCTATCAATGCGTAATTTGTCAATTAAAATGATGCTGTTTTGATACTGTTATGTGTACCTTACACGGATTTTCCGTCCTTAGTGCCGCCGCTGGCGGTTTTGTGAAAATGCCGGCTGTGAGCGCGAAAAAAGTCGAAGCCCGGCGGCGGCAGGCATAGTGTTATTATTAAGTTGTGTATTATAAGTAATGTAAAACAATGCTTTTTTATCAATGAAAACAACTGCGTTATGCTGAATTGAGCCGGATTTTCCGTCCTTAGAGCCGCCGCTGCCGGTTTTGTGAAAAATGCCGGCTTTCGGTGCGAAAAAAGTCGAAATTTCATATTTTCATGGTTATGAATGTGTATTTACAATTCTGTGACGGGGTGTTACAATTACATTAAATAATTTATCATATTTGGAGGATACAACAATGAAGAAGCTTTTAGTTTCACTTGCAGTGGTCTGCATGGTAAGCCTTCTGGCTGTCTGCGCGTTTGCGGCTCCCGTTAACGACAGCTTTATTAGCGGTCACGTCATCAACGAGGACGGAACCGTTACCTTTACCTACAGCCTTCCCGCCGGACAGGCATGGACAGAGATGAGAATCGTTACCGATGCTCCTACCATGGCTACCGACGGAACCGATCAGTTCTGGGATTTCTATGTAGGCGACGAGATTCTTGCCCGTATTGACAACGCTCAGTGTCTTCAGATGCGCGTAGTCGGTGCCGAGGGCAACGATGTCAACAGCGTTTTCAACTTTGTTGACGGTCAGACCTATTATGTAATCTCCTTCTGCTGCGACGGAGGAGCCTGGAGCTATTCCACCACTCCTTATGAGTTCACCTACACCGCTCCCGGACAGGACAACCCCCAGGATTCCGCTGATCTTTCCGTTATCGCTTATGCCGTTGCTGCCATAACCGGCTGCGGCGCCCTGGTAATCGCAAAGAAAAAGTAATATCTGTTTTTACTCACTGAGCTTTTCACCCGGCCTTCTGCGAACAAAACCGCAGAAGGTCGTTTTTTTCCGGAACAGGCGGGGAATACCGGCGTAATTTTCAGTAATATTAAACGCAGCAAAAATTTTTTTCTTATTGACCGGTATTGTTATATATGGTATAATAATAAAAAAATACGGAGGATAAAACAATGAAGAAGTTCTTAGTTTCATTTGCGGTGGTCTGCATGGTAAGCCTTCTGGCTGTATGCGTCTTTGCGGCCGATCCCGCTCCCGCCGACGACAGCTTTATCGCCGGTCACGTCATTAACCAGGACGGAACGGTAACCTTTACCTACGGCAATCTTCCCGCGACAGGCGGATGGACGGAGATGAGCATTTTTACGGAAAATCCCATTGCTCCCTTGACTACCGATGGTACCACCCAGTTCTGGGATTTTTATAACGCAAGGATTGATCGCATAGACAATGCTGCGTGCTTTGACCAGCGCGTAGTGGGCGCCGAGGGCAGCAGTGATGCTCTCAACAGTGTTTACAACTTTGTTGACGGTCAGACCTATTATGTAATTACCTGCTTCTGTGACGGAAATAACTGGTGCTATTCCGGCGTTGCTTATGAGTTCACCTACACCGCTCCCAGCCAGGACAACCCCCAGGAATCCGCCGATCTTTCCGTTATCGCTTACGCTGTTGCTGCCATAACCGGCTGCGGCGCTCTGGTAATCGCAAAGAAAAAGTAATATCCGTTTTTACTCACTGAACTTTTCATCCGGCCTTCTGCGAACAAACCCGCAGAAGGTCTTTTT
>JAQXIQ010000029.1 GCA_029007865.1 Bacillota bacterium | reverse complement strand
CGGCTGACTGCAATATAGACAGCCATGCCCTTATGATAAGGGGAGGATATATAAAATATGTCGCAAACGGCATCTATTCCTCCTTTATGCCCATGAAGAGAACCCTGCGAAAAATCGAGAACATCATCCGCCAGGAGATGGATGCCATAGACGGCCAGGAGGTACTCTTTCCCGTCGTAATGCCGGCCTCTCTGTGGGAAGAATCCGGAAGATATGAATCTGTGGGCAGTGAGCTGCTGCGCTTTACCGACCGCAATAACGGCAGGTATGTACTGGGCATGACGCACGAGGAAGCGGCGGTACAGCTTGTGCGCGAATACGGGCAGAGCTATCTTCGATACCCCTTTATGATCTACCAGATACAGACCAAATTCCGCGACGAGGCACGTCCGCGCGGAGGGCTTATCCGGGTGCGCGAGTTTACCATGAAGGACGCCTATTCCTTTCACACCTCTCAGGAGGATCTTGAAGAGTATTACGCTAAATGCCACAAGGCGTATGAGCGCATTTTTGCCCGCGCCGGAGTACCCGAGGTGGTATCGGTTGCCTCCGATTCCGGTATGATGGGCGGCAAGGTATCTCACGAATTCATGCTGCTGACGGCAATCGGCGAGGATTCCATAGTAATCTGCCCCGAATGCGGCTACCGCGCCAATATGGAGGCGGCGGAAAACATTGTGCAGCCCGAGCCCGTGTGCTCACAGTCCCAGCCCCTGAGCAAAACGGCAACCCCGGACAGCCGAAGCATAGAGGAGATATGCGCTCTGCTGGGCGTAAGCGCGGACAAGACCTGCAAAGCGGTGGTATACCGCAAAGAAACCGACGACGGACTGGCCGTGCTGTTTTTGCGCGGAGATTATGAGGTAAACGAAGCCAAACTCAAGAATATTCTGGGCTCCGATATCTTCCCCGCCGATATTGAACCCGGCAGCGGGCTTACCGCCGGCTTTATCGGGCCTGTCGGCCTGAAAACAAAGGCTACCGTGCTGTTTGACAGAACTCTGCAGGGCTGCACCGGTATGGTGTGCGGCGCCAATGAGGAAGGCTACCATTACACCGGCTTTGACGTAAGCCGCGACCTGGGAAAAGTGGAATTCGTGGACGCGGCAAAGGTGCGCGAGGGCGGGATATGCCCCGTCTGCGGCAAGCCGGTGCTCACCGTAAAGAGAGGCATCGAGGTGGGCAACATCTTCCAGCTCGGTACCAAATACACCCAGAGCATGAACATGACCTATATAGACGAAAACGGAGAGAGCCACAACCCGATCATGGGCTGCTACGGCATAGGCGTGGGACGGCTCGCCGCCTCGGTATGCGAGGCCCATCACGACGATTACGGCCCGATATGGCCCATGAGTATAGCTCCCTGGCAGGTACACCTTTGCGCCGTGAGGGTGGATGACCCCGATGTGCGCAAAATAGCGGACAAGCTCTATGACGACCTTACAGCAGCAGGCGTCGAGGTCATATATGACGACCGCAGCGTAAGCGCAGGTATCATGTTCTCCGACGCGGATTTGCTGGGAGTGCCGCTCCGGCTGGTTGTCAGCCCGCGCAATAATAAAGAAGGCGTCTGCGAGCTGGTAAGCCGGGATAAAAGCTACAGCGCCAAGATACCGGCCGAGCAGTGCGTAGATGCAATAACCGAAAAAATACGGCAGATGCTGGAGGTATAAGCGCACCGCAATACCTCAAAGCATTATGTTGGTTCTGTTACGGCTGTTTTGCGGCGCAGCGGCCGCATTTTGCAAAAAACCTTTTGCAAATGAATCCGCTGTTAATACGCGGTAATATAAGGCAAGCCGGCTTTGCCCGGCTGCCGGATAAAATAAAACGGAGGAATGCAAAATGAAAGGCTTAAACAAAGCAAACGTCATCCGGCTTATAGTATGTCTTATCCTGCTTGTAATAGGCGTGTCTGTCGGTCTGCTTACAAATCTTTTCACTCTCCAGGATCTGGGCGACATAAAACTGGATATTGCCTCCATAATCAGAGCCTGCATTATGGCCGTGGCAGTAATCGCCGTGGAAACGCTGTTGGTACTGTTACTGGGCCTGCCTAAGCCCAAAAGTCACCGCGTACGCTCTGTGCTTTCCATTATTTCCAGCCTGCTTAAATATGCTGCAGGGATCATCATACTGTGCTGGGGTTTGTCCATTATCGGAGTCAATATTTCTACTATCGTAGCAAGCGTGGGAATCTTAGCCCTTATTATAGGCTTCAGCGCGGAAAGCCTGATTGCCGATGTTGTAACCGGCGCCTTCATGATATTTGAAAACCAGTACAACGTCGGTGATATTGTGGAGGTAGACGCCTTCCGCGGCACCGTAACCAGTATTGGTATACGCACCACCTGTATCACCGATGTAGGCGGAAATGTCAAGATAGTCAATAACTCCGCCATGAAAAACATTCTTAACCGCTCGGACAAGGTATCCTGCAGCATCAGCGATTTCTGCGTGCCCTACGGCACCGATTTTGAGCAGCTGGAAAGCCGGATCCCGGAGCTGATGCAATCCATATACGAGGCTCATACCGATATGATGAAAAATCCGCCCCGTTATCTGGGAATTCAATCCCTTGCCGACAGCGCCGTAGTGCTGCGCTTCATGGTGGAAGTGAACGAAAAGGACATATATACCGGCTCCCGCGTACTCAATCACGACCTTCTGCTGGGCTTCCGCCGCATGGGAGTGGAGTGCCCGTTCCCTCAGCTGGATGTCCATTCAAAACAGTAACCCGATACAAACCGCAAATCAGGAGGTGGCAGTACCTTGAACCGCGGCATGCACGACGAGTACCGTATACCGCCCGAGGAATCCGCTCCGGCTGATGAATTCCGTATTCCGGACGAGCTAACCGTGCGGTCGGAGTTTTCCGCACCGGCGCCTGAAAACCTAGTATCGGACGAATACAGCCTCAGTTACGAAACCGTAAAAAATGACGGTGAAAACGGTGGCCGGGAGCGCAAGCGCAGGAAAATGCTGCTCCCTCTTGTATCGGCGCTTGCGGCAGCCTCCGTTATTTTCGCTTCCTATGATGCGGATTTTCTGGGCCGGGATTTCCTTAATTCAGTTATAGGTGTTATATATCCCACTCCGTCAGCAAGTGCGGAGACGGCCGATGTCTCCTTCCCGGCGCTTAGCAATCTTGCTCCCAATGGTGCAATCGACGGCTACGGTGTACTCAATGAAGAATTTATCCGCATTCAGACGGATTCCGACGACCTTTTTATTGTCGCGGGCAGCGCATGGCGTTATACTGACGAAAACGGCGTGCAGCAGCATATACCTTTAAGCACGGTGCCCGGCGTCAGCTATGACCGGGATTCCAATACCCTTACGCTGGATAATTACAGCGGCCAGGTGCTCAATGTCAACATAATGGGCAACGGCTTTACCTTGCGGCTTATCGGAGACAACCGTCTTGAGCATCTGCTTGTCTGGGGGTTTCATTACGGCGGCAGCGTAAAAATTACCGGAGAAGGCAGTCTTACCGTAAACAGCAATATGAACTATTCCACAGGCATATTATTAACGGCAGAGCTTAGTCAAAGCTGCCTTATGGTGGACTCCGGCGTGCGCCTGGAGTCATACGGAACCGATGCCGCCGTCATGGTACATGCCACCAGCATGAGCAAGGCAATTTACTATCTTGAGCCCCTGGCTCTTTCCGGAGGCACGCGCAGGAGCGGAGATTATGTGCTTATGTCAGACAACAGGTATTCCTCCGCATACGGAAATTACCGCGATTATACGATTGCTTCGGACGAGACGGGTACGCCCTCCAAGCATGTTATTTTCAGTTGATCGCATCGGCGCGATTTTTCGGGTATTTTATTATCCGCAGAAATCTTTTCCATAAAACAAAAAGCCGCTTACGGCGACCTGCGATAAAGCAGGTCAGCCGAACGATGTTTGCCCTTGCGGGCAAGTGATGTCGGCTTCGCCTAATGATGTAGCCTTCGGCTGTGATGTTGTGCCTTCGGCACAGTGGGCAAACATCACATCACTGCGACC
>JAQXIQ010000028.1 GCA_029007865.1 Bacillota bacterium | reverse complement strand
GGAGCAATATTTCACAATTTTCGCAAGAAAATTATTTCACATTCACCACAGGTGAATATTTCACTAAATATACAAGTTGCGATTTTGTCCTATAAGCACAGAAAATCCTGAATGCAAAAGCGTTCAGGATTTTTACTTTTTCACTATTACCTTTTCACTTTTCGCTAAATTCGCGTTTCCGGGATTTTAGGTAAGGAAGCAGCAACATAAAAACCGACGCAGCATATTGATTTATTTCTTCTTGTATATAAAAGCACTTGCAAACACAAGTGCTTTTTCCATTGTGCGGCAGTAAGGTTGATAAATAATCCCTACTGTTTTTAGGCAACCATGATTATTCTTATATATCGGAATTTATTCTGCTATAATTCTTCAAAAGGGTTGAAAATTACTTTCCCGTATGCTATAATGAGAAGACCAAAGTGGGTTAAATCGCTTTGTCATAGGTATGGCATCCGTTCTGAGTATGCCTTAGGTCAAAGTGCCGTGAACAGTAGCCAAGAGCATGACCATAATACAGGTTTGGCAAGGGATATTACCTGCGGTATGCGAGGTGAATTTGCAGTTTTTGTCCGGCATCCGGGACTGCGGCAGAAGGACAGGGCTGCATTGCTTAACAGTGTGATGACATGACGCGGTAAGGACAGAAGAAAGAAAATAACGCCCGCCGTTAGCGGGCGTGAAATGGAAGGATATAACCATGAGTATTTGTGAAACTATCTCCGAAAAAGTACAGAGCGGCCGTGCCAAAGAGGTTGTGGCATTGATCATCGAAGCGCTTGATGCCGGTGTGGCTCCCGATGCAATTCTCAATGATGGCCTTGTTGCCGGTATGAACATCATCGGTGAGAAGTTCAAGAACAACGAGATCTTCGTCCCCGAGGTACTGGTTGCGGCCCGGGCCATGAACAAGGGTATGCAGACCTTGAAGCCGGCCCTGAACCAACAGGGCATTGAACCTATCGGCAAGGCTATTATCTGTACCGTTAAAGGGGATATGCACGACATTGGCAAGAATATGGTCAAGATGATGATCGAGGGCCAGGGAATTGAATGCATTGATCTCGGTGTTGATGTGGAGCCTGCCCGTATCGTTGAGGCTGTCCGCCAAAGCGGCGCACAGATTGTCTGCCTGTCTGCATTGTTAACTACCACTATGTATGGGCAGAAGGACGTCATTGACGCCCTGAAGGAAGCCGGACTGCGCGATAAGGTGAAGGTCATGGTGGGCGGTGCGCCTGTTACAAGAGAGTTTGCAGAGGAAATCGGTGCTGACTGTTACACACTGGATGCTGCTTCCGCTGCGCAGGCTGCAAGAGCATATTTCAACTAATGTGATTGTTGGGGCGAAAGGCTTTTTAAGCTATTTTGCCCCATTCTTCTGCATAAAAACTTTTTATCCGATAAGGAGATATATTATGTCTTATCCAACCTGGATTGATAGGCTGCCGTCAGCGCATAAGCCCATGCCGCTGCTCTCTTTTCCTTCCGCCTCGTTGATGGGGGTGAGCGTATACTGCCTGACTCATGACGCTGCCTGGCAGACAGAGGGTATTGTCAGGATCGCTTCGGAAACCGATGCCGCAGCGGCGGTGACAATGATGGATTTGTCGGTTGAAGCAGAAGCGTTTGGCTGTCCGCTGCACACCTCCGAGGATGAGGTTCCTACCGTTACGGGAGCTATTGTTACCGACGAGGACGAAGCTGATGAGCTGATAATTCCGAATGTGGGCGACGCCCGCACCGGGCTCTATATCGAGGCCGCCAGGAATGCCAAGGCGCGTATCACCGACCGCCCTGTGCTGGCCGGTGTGATCGGCCCCTTTTCGCTCGCCGGGCGTTTGATGGACGTGACGGAGGCACTTGCAAACTGCATCTGTGACCCGGATTTTGTTCATGCCGTGATGAAGAAAACCACTCCCTTTCTGATCGAGTATGCCAAGGCATACAAGGCAGCGGGGCTGGACGGTATTGTAATGGCGGAACCGCTTTCCGGACTTCTTTCACCTGCGCTGGAGGCGGGATTTGCTGCTCCTTACGTCAAGGAGATGATTGATGCACTGCAGGATGAGCACTTTGCTGTGATATATCACAACTGCGGGCCCAATACACCCAAAATGACCGATTCGCTTGCCTCCCTCGGTGCGGCGGCATACCACTTCGGCGATGCTGTGGATCTGGCCGAGCTGCTTGATCTCATGCCGACCGACCGACCGGTACTGGGCAATATCTCTCCCGCGGGTCAGTTCCTCGGAGGCACTCCGGAGAGCATGACCGAAGCAGTAAATGCATTACTGCACAGATGTGCAGACAAGCCGAACTTTCTTTTGTCCTCCGGATGTGATATTCCTCCTGCGTCTTCATGGGATAACATCCGTGCTTTCTTTAAGGCGTCCCAAGATTTTTACGCAGGGCATTAAGCGATATTTGACTTATAGAAAAGCAACATGAGCATACCGACATATATCCGACATATACGCCCCTCCCGATGTGCCGCTTGATTATTACCGTGTCTATGTCCGCCTGCTTAAGAAGTATGCGGTTACGCATCAGGACGGCAAAAATACTCCCTGCCCGGTGTTCCGCGGCAGGAACTGAAAAATGAAAGGAATATCATCATGAGCATGACAAACAGAGAGCGAGCCATGAATCTGCTCCACTTTAAGCCTGTGGACCGTCTGCCTGCAGTACACTTCGGCTACTGGCCGGAGCTTCTGGTGGAGTGGGCAGAGCAGGGCAAGATTCCTGCGGATCTCGCCGTGGGTAACTATGACGGCAGCTATAAGGATATGGAACTGGACAAGCTGATAGGCTGGGACTTTAACTGGTACCACACCTATGGCTCTCAGAACGGACTGTTTCCTTACTTTGAGCCAAAGGTGCTGGAGGTTCTGCCCGACGGCACCCAGCGCATCCTGAACCCAAACGGGCTTATTGAGCGGCATCATCCCGGCGTTGTTTCCATTCCTCAGGAGGACGACTATCTGCTCAAAGACCGCGAAGCGTTTGAGACACTGTATAAGCCCAGGATGCAGTACAAACCGGAGCGTGTGGATCTGGAATTTTATAAGCATTATAACGAGGATATATACAATAAAACGGATGTTCCGCTGGGGCTGCATCTGGGAAGTGTGCTGGGCGATATCCGCAACATCACCTCTGTAGTGGGTATGAGCTACCTGATCTATGACGATGATGAGGATCTGTTTGCCGATATAGTGGACGCCTACGCGGAAATGCAGTACAAATGCGCCGAGGCCGTTCTTGCTACGGGTGCGAAATTCGATTTCGCTCACTATTGGGAGGATATATGCTTCAACAGCGGTCCTCTGCTGTCTCCTGCAATCTTCAACGAGTTATGTGCCAAGCATTACAAGAAGCGCAATGAGCTTTGCCACAGATACGGCATTGATATTATCTCGCTGGACTGCGACGGTGTGACGGAAAAACTGCTCCCGACATGGTTTGAGAACGGAGTAAACACCATGTTTCCGATTGAAATCGGTACATGGGGGGATCAGTTCGGCCCTGCACGGGAGAAGTTCGGCAAGGGTATGCTGGGCGTAGGCGGTATGGATAAAACCGCGCTGCGCAAGGATAAGGCGGCGGTGGACCGCGAGCTGGAGCGCATTACGCGGCTGGTCTCCATGGGCGGCTTCATACCGTGCCCCGACCATCGCCTGATGCCGGGTACCAAGTTTGAACTGGTGCAGTATTACGCGGAAGAGATCAAAAAGATACGTCTCTGATGCCGGGAGATATCGCTGAATACGAGCGGCGGATTCAGCGTTTTTATCAAATGAAAAGAGAGTATGCCTATGCCATCCATCCTCATCCCACCCTCCGCTTCCGGTAAGCGTCTGACGGAGTTTCTTTCGCTCCGCGGCATTGCGGTCTCCGCTCCCTGCGGCGGCCGCGGCGTGTGCAAAAAGTGCCGTGTGCAGGTTGTATCCGGCCGGTTTTTATCTCGTATCACGGGCAAGGAGCTGCTGCCGGATGCGGATGGCTGCATTCTTGCCTGTCAGGCAATCTGCCCTTCCGAGGGTGCGGAAATTGTTGTTCCCGACACAGCGGGGGACGGACTGACCGTAAACATGGTTAAAACTGAGGAAAATACCGGACAAGTATTTTTAGCGGAAGCGGCGGGGGCAAGTGCGCCGGACAGCAATAGGCGTTTGCCGCATGACGGTATTGCGCTGGACATCGGCACCACGACTCTTGCCGCGGCGCGGGTGGACAGGGTGACAGGCAAAACGGTGGCAACGGTTTCCTGCCTGAACCCTCAGCAGAGCTTCGGCGCGGATGTCATAAGCCGTATCGGAGCCTGCAGTCAGGGCAGTCTTGCCGCTATGCAGGCGTGCTTGCTGACCTCTGTGCGGGAGATGATAGGCAGGCTGTTTCCCGGGGTGGATTTTTCAGGCGTCTTGCTGGATGCGCTTCCCGACCTTTCGGTAGCAGGCAATGCTACCATGCTTCATATCTTCTGCGGCGTCTCGCCGGAGGGCATGGGTACATATCCCTTTACTCCGGATTTTACTGAAACGCGCATATTGTCCGGTGCTGAGCTGGATCTCCCTGTCCGGCAGGTAACCGTCCTGCCGTCCGTATCGGCTTTTGTAGGCGGCGATATCACGGCGGGCATGCTGGTTTGCGGATTAGGGCAGTCCCCGGTTCCGTGCCTGCTTCTTGATATCGGAACCAATGGCGAAATGGTGCTGGACACCGGCAAAAACGGCGGAAATCGCCTGATTGCCGCTTCCACGGCCGCAGGTCCCGCATTAGAGGGCGCCAATATTTCCTGCGGCATGGGCGGAGTTGCCGGAGCTGTTTCCCGCGTCACATCGGGCGTTTTACCCGATACGCTGGTTTATCGGACCATCGGGGATGCTCCTGCCGGCGGTATATGCGGCTGCGGACTGATCGACCTTTGCGCCTGCCTTCTGGAGCTTGAAGTTATGGATGAAACGGGCTGTCTGGATGACGACCCGTATATTCTTTCCGGTGCGCACAGTACCCCTGCCGGACTGGCTCCGGCAGGGAAAACTCCTGTAAAACTGACGCAGAAGGATATACGCGAGGTACAGCTTGCCAAGAGCGCCTTGCGGGCAGGTATGGAAGCCCTGTTGGATGCCGCCGGACTGGATGCCTGCAGGTTTACGGCTGCAGGCGGCAAGGTGTTTATTGCCGGAGGCCTGGGGTACTATCTGGACACCCTCAGTGCTGTGCGTATCGGGCTTTTGCCTCCTGCATTTCTCATCACACCGGGAACGGTCACTGCGGTAGGGAATACCGCCCTTTCCGGGGCAATACGGGTGCTTACCGATGCGTCCGCCCTTGCCAAGCTGTCCCGACTTGCCGGGCGATGCGAGTGTATCGAGCTCAACCGCTCCAAAGTTTTCAATGACGGGTTTATTGAAAATATGATATTTCCGGAAGAATTGTAAAGGCAAAAGGAGGCACTGACCGTGTCCGTTGAACAGATTCTTAAGAATTTTCTTGACCGCTCCGAATCCTTACCGTACCCTATACATGAAGCGGCGTTTCTTGCCCCCGAGACAATCACTTTCTGCCAGGAGGTGCGTGATGCGTGCAAGGCGAATATGTGCGGGATGTACGGACGGTGCTGGACTTGCCCGCCCGGCGTGGGAAGCTGGCAGGAGCTGAGGGATCACTACCTGGGCTATTCCCACGCTTTCGTGTTCACTACCAGGCATGAGCTTGAGGATTCCTTCGACTTTGAAGGTATGCAAAAGGGGAGAGAGGATCATACCGGTACGGAACGGGCGATCGAGGCCGAATTGCTCCGTCAGGATGAGGCATTCGAGATCTGCGGTGCAGAGGGCTGTACCCTGTGCAAGCAGTGCAGCTATCCCGATGCGCCCTGCCGTCACCCCGACCGCATCCACCTCTCCATGGAGGCAACAGGCATGAACGTTGTCAAACTGGCGGCCGATGTCGGCATCCATTACATCAACGGGGCAAACACGGTGACATTTTTCTCCGTCGTGTTCTGGTAAAACGCCGACTCAAACATCTGTATATTACAGCCTGCGTGCGGCTTTGTGCGGCTCGCGGGCATTTTTATTCGGACGGGCAATCTGCAAACGCGCATTCGCGCCCGCGATAGCGGGCATTGCGTGTTAATCCGATGCTTCACTGTAATAGGATATTGCAGCCGTATCGCCAAAACGGGACGGCGTTTTTTGCATTGAATCCGCAAGCAAGAAAGGCGGAATAAAATTGCATATAATTATACGAAAAACAATTGAAATTGCGCGTAAACCGTGATATCATGAAGCGATAAATGCGCTGATTCAATGTGTTATTGCGCGGGGGTACTTATGCAAGGTAGCAGATGGATTCTTGACAGAGACAGGATAATATGGAATTGCACCGGGGACAGTCACACCGATACAATAGAAATGGCGGGTAATCAGATTTCGGCAATAGTAACGTACGGAGTGGATGATGAGGGCGTGCTTTCTTTGCATCGGGAACTGCGGTATCCCTTGCTCCGTACCCTGCCCAAGGATACGCATGCTACCTTGGGGTGCCGGTATGACGAAATACAATCCTTCCGTGTAAACGGCGAGACAATACGGGAATTTCCTTATCGGTTTGTTTTTGACGGAGCCCTGCACATTTATTCTCAGGACGCTGACGGCTTGGTAACGGTTTGCCGTTCACTGTTTCCCTGCCGCCGCCATAAAGCATATATTGAACATGTTACGCTTACCAACCGTTCCGATAAAGCGGTGAGCATATCTGCCCGGGAGATAAGCCTGCGGAGCTTTGCCCGGGGCGCCAAAGGAGTATATCCGGTTGAGGTGTACAGCAGCGCAGTGCCGGAAAAAGACATTTTGCCGCAGGAGAGCATAGTAAACGATCTGGTTTTCAGTGCAAGACTGCCTATGGAAGAGCCGTTTGTGCCGGACGGGGCTGCCGAGCTGGAGGCCAGAATGGAACTGGTGCATCAGCTTTTTTACAACGGCCTTGACCTGACTACCGGGGACGATAAGCTGGATTGTATGTTCCGCTTTGCCAAGCTCAGAGCGGCGGAAAGCATTTTTGATACGGCGGCGGGGCCGCTTCACTCTCCCGGAGGAGGAAGCTATTATGCCGCCGTATGGACTAATGACCAGATTGAATATGCCGCACCGTTCTTCCCGTTTCTGGGCTATGAACGGGCAAATGAGGCATGCAGGAATGCTTTGGAACTTTATATTCCGTTTATGGGAGAAAACCTGTATCGTATTCCGTCCTCAATCATTGACGAGGGCAATGATATCTGGGAGGGAGCGGGTGACCGCGGAGATGCCGCGATGTATCTGTATGGCATTACCCGGTTTCTGTTGGCGAACGGCCGGCCTGAAGCGGCGGAGCATTATTTTGACGCAATAGACTGGTGTGTGCGTTATTGCCGCTCCAAAGTTAGCCGCGACGGCGTTATCGCTTCGGATTCGGATGAACTGGAAGGAAGATTCCCCGCAGGAGACGCCAACCTCTGCACCTCCTGCCTGACCTATGCCGGGCTGCTGTCCGCGGCGGATATTGCAAAGGAGCTGGGCAAAGCTGACAAACAAAAGCAATATGCTCTTTTCGCCTCGGAATTGCGCGGGAACATAGAACGGTTTTTCGGCGCCGAAGTGTCCGGATACCGGACTTACCGGTATTATAACGGGAACACATTGCTGCGTTCCTGGATCTGCATACCTCTGACCGTGGGAATTACGGACAGAAAAGAGGAGACCGTCCGCGCTCTGCTGTCCGACAGGCTGTTCGGGGAAAACGGACTGGTCTGTCAGGAGGGCAACAGCACATTCTGGGACAGAGCCACGCTTTATGCTCTGCGCGGAATATTAAACGCCGGGCACAGCGATGAGGTATACGGTTTCCTGCAGCACTATGTAAACAAGCGGCTGCTTTCCGAGCATGTGCCCTATGCCGTGGAGGCATATCCGGAAGGAAATCAGAGGCATCTGTCGGCGGAAAGCGCGCTTTTTGCCCGGGTTATTACCGAGGGTATGCTTGGGTTTGTACCGCGCGGGTTCCGCTCCTTTGACCTCCGCCCGTCTGTCCCGGCAGCACTTGACTGCGTTGCCATGAGGCGTATCCGCGCTTTTAACGATTGTTTTGATATTACGGTAAGACATACCGGAAACGGATACCGTGTTTGCGTCAAACCGTTAGACGGATGCGTCCGCACTTATGAAGCCCGGGACGGAGAGATTCTGCATATTGAGCTGTAAGCAGTATACGCGGCTTGCAAAATACCTCGAAAAAGCCGGCTTTCAAAAAAAGCAAACAAAATTCGGCTTGCCTGTTTTCTTTACAGTTAAGCCGTTAATATACTGAGGCGGATAAATGCCGTGCTTACAGACGCATCCGCACTTGCTTCTGCTCAATTGCCGCGCGTGTCGGCCATAAGCGTCATGGCGTCCAGTTCAGCACTGTTACCGCCTGAAACGGGGCGGATAATCTCAATGGTATGGGTTCCGGCCGAAAGCTGCACAGACAGCTCTGCAAAGTTGTCGGGGTCAAAGGTGCCCCAACCGGTTGCGGTCCATTCAAACGACAATTCTCCTGCTTTTATACCGTCCACCGCCACATCCAGCTTTGCAGGCCCCATCGGGTCGGTGTAAAACACGCGCATAATGTAAGTGCCGCTCTTGTCGGTATCCACGCGGAAGGTCAGGGTATCGCCTTGCCTGTCTATGCCTGCAACATAGGTGCCCGACGAATACAGACCGCCTGTCAGCACGGCATGCTCGGCTTCGTACCGCACTTCCGGCACAGCCGCCGTCTCTGCCTGCAGTACAACTGACAGCCCCTGCACAATGGCATCCCCTGTTTCGGTACCGATAATGACCCGGTTGTGCTTTTTGCTGCTCAAAGTTGCAGGCGAAAGCGTGAATTCATTGTCTCCTGCTTTGACATTCAATGTGCCGGCGGCACTACCGTTTACGGTTACGGACAGCACCGTATCCTCCGGCGAGCTTACCTTTAATACCAGGCTGCCCTGACTGCCGTAATAACCGCCGTCCGGCCTTATCACCGTATTGTCCGGCACTGTTACCGTGCCAAAGTCCAGCGTGTCGGCCGTTCCGTCCGCGAATGCCCGATAGGCATAATCGGTGCCGTCCGTCCCGTCTGTCCAGGGTATCAATGCAATGCGCAGCCGCGTGAACGCGTAAGGAATCAGGCGCACGGTCACCTGTTCCGTTCCCAGATGAGCCGTTTTCACGGGGGATACCGGCAGCAATCCGGCAGTATGCGTGACGGTATTTTCCGTCCAGTCCGGGACATTGACCGCTGCGGCGGTCAGCACTATCGGAGCGTTCTCTGCGCGGAAGGTCATATCCGCCGCGGGAGTTTCGCAGCTCACCGTAAAGAAGTCCTCCGGGTGCGTAGGATCAAAGCCGGACAGCGCAAGGTTCCACGCGGTCGTGGGCGTAATGTTCCATGAGGGAAAATCGTCGGTAAGGTTCCAGTTGTTGGGGTTGTACGGGATCTTTTCCCATTTTTCGCATATCTGCACGGCAAACAGCAGAGCACCGTACTTTACCGCTACGCTGTTATTCTGGCTGAGTTCCGCACGCACCGAGCGCGGGAATACCAGCTCTGCCACATCGCCGTCGGACCAGTCGGCTGTCAGGCACAGATATCCGTTATCGGTGCTGTCAAAGGGTACGGCTTGTCCGTTTACGGTGATCTGTGCGTCTGTACACCACTCCGGAATACGGACATACAGCGGGAAGCGCACGGTTTTATCGGTATGCACAGTCAGCCGGACAGTGTCTTCAAAGGGATAGTCCGTAGTCTCATCTATCGTTACGGTCTGTCCGCCCGCAGCCGTCGTTACGCTGCATGGGCCGTAGGCTCCGACGGCCAGCCCTCCGTCGCTTGTGCGCATCCACATGGAGGCGACAAACAGCGGCCAGCCCATGTGGCAGTTGTGCGCGCAGCAGGGAAACCCGCCCGGAAAGCCGTATACCGAGCGATCGCCGCCGTCGGAGGTAAATCCGTGGTTACCCATGTCCGCACGGATCTGATTCTGCATGGTAAAGTATACCTGGCCTGTCATGTCGGGCAGGTACTGCTGGGGAAGGGCGTTGTATGCAACAAGCTCCAGGTGGTCGGCAACCGACGGGTCGCGGGTAATGTACAAAGCTATTTCATCGCACAGCATACGCTCCACAACGGCGCATGTCTCGCTTCCGTAGGTTGCGCCTATGCCGCGGTTTACTTCATCACCGTTGGACATGCCGTCTGCGCGTCCGGCCGCTATGTACAGGCTTTCAATGCCTTTGTAGTAGATATCCAGGTATTTGCTCTCACCGGTAAGCGCGTACATAACGGGGAACAGCTTGAAGCTCTCCTGCAAATTGACTATATGATATGTGCCTCTCCAGGCATCCTCATCATAAGCCGCTTCCCAGTCATAGGTCTGATTGTACAGCTTTTTTGCCAGTACAAGCAGGGATTTATCTCCGGTTTTCTCATACAGCCACAGTACGGCAAATATATTGTCGCCGCCGCGCGCCGAGCCCCAGCCGGAAAGCGGCGTGCTTCTGATTGCCTTTGTCTGCCAGGCAAAATACTTTTCCAGAAACGGGATTACCCGCTCGTCTCCGGTTGCATCCGCATATTCCTCCAGAGCCATAAGCATGGGCATAAGCGGCCAGTAATCAAACTGAGCATCGTCTGCGTGGGGCCCGAAGCAGCCGGATTCGGTCTGACTTTGCAGTACCCACTCAATCCACGGCTGCGCCTTTTCAATCAGGGCGTTATCCTTCAGTACATAGGCCAGGGATACAAGCCCTCTGACATAGTACGCGCCGCGCTCCCAGCTCTCGCCGGAGCCGCCCAGCCATCCGGAGCGGTCGGCGCCGTCCGGCTTGACATCCGGAGAAAGCAGCTCCATTTGTCCGGTCATATATTCCGCCTGCAGCAGCAGCTGATGTCTCAGCCACGAGGCCGCCTGCACCTCGCCCGGCACAAGAGGGGAAAATTTCACATCGGTTCCGCCTTGCTGTGCGGTAGGCAGAACTGCTGTCTGTATGTTTTTGGGGTTCATGGTTTCCTCCGTTCCACCGTCTGTCGGCACCGGACTGCCGGAGCATCCCGACAGCAAGACTGCCGCTGCGATAACAGCCGTTATGCACCGGCAAACCGGCAGGCGATATAGAGCTTTTTTCATAGCATGTCTCCTGTAATACTTTAGGATAATTTCTGTTTTGAAATTATACTATAAGCCGTGCGGTTTTGCCATTGCAATACAAAACAAAACATTGCAAAAATCACACACTTGCGGTATACTGGTCAAAAATAATCAGGGAGGTACCGCCATGAAAGGCATATCGCTCAAGTCGCTGCCCGCCTATGTGCTGTCCTCTCCGCGTACCTTTGCGGAGCACGAACACCACATCACCAGAAAATGCCCGGATGATGTGCTGCTTATGATGTATGACGGCGTTCTGCGCTTTGAAGAAAACGGGGTTCCTGTGGAACTGCGTGCGGGGGAATACTATATCCAGCAGCGCATGCTGCAGCAGACGGCGCCCCTGCAAAGCGACAGACCCTCGTATTTCTATATTCACTTTATCGGTAAGTGGACAGATGACGAACCGTGCCTTCCGCGGCGCGGCATATTTTATCCCGAGGTACTTCGGCCCATACTCAAGCAGCTGGAGACCGCCGTCCGCCTGTCCGAACCTCCGGTAATCTGCAGCGGGCTGTTTTATACCGCGCTGTCCGAGCTGTACCGCATCCGCACCGCTTCCGGACACATGAATGTGATGAATGATATTGCGCGCCGCCTGACCGCCGATCTGCTTAATCCGCCCACCCTTACGGAGCTTTCGGCGGAATATAATTTCTCGGTGAATTACCTGCTCCGCCTGTTCCGTGACAGTATGGGGCAGACTCCGCACGCATATCTGCAGTCAGCCAGGATACGCCAGGCGTGTATCCTGCTGCTTACCTCCAACGCCACGGCGGACACGGTGGCGCAGGAATGCGGTTTTTCGGATTATTCCCATTTCTATAAAAGCTTTATCCGGGCAACCGGATGCTCGCCCTCTGAATTCCGCGCCGGAAAGGGCCGGTAATTTTCCCGGAACCAAAGCGCATAATATATTCCCCAAAAGAATATGAAGTAAGCGCAAATATCACGGCGGACTGGCATTGCAAAACTGTCTCCCGTTTACCTTGGTGAGCAATATAATAATTCTCCGCGCCGCGGGAGGCATAAATAAAGATTCCCGGGATTTTTAAGACCGGGCGCACTCGGTAAAAGCCTGCGGTTCGACCCATACCGCCGGAAAACAAAACCCGTCCTTTCGGACGGGATAAGCAACCCAAAACAGCGGAAACGGCGAGCTTATAATTCCAGCCTGACTGTCAGCTCGTTATACTTGCCGTCCCTTCTGTACTGCATATCGCTCATGCTCTTTTTTACCGTGAATATTCCTAGTCCGCCTATTCGGCGTTCCTCTGCCGGGAGTGTGGTGTCGGGCTCCTGAGCGGTCAAAGGATTATACGGTATTCCGTTATCGCGGAAAACCATGACTATTGCGCCGTTTTCCATGCTCAGGGTTATCTCCGCAATGTCTGCGGAGCTGTACGCGCGTATATTGTTATATATCTCATCCACGGCGATACGGAGCTTATTTGCGGCCTTTACGGGCAGCCCGTATTCCTCCAGCTTTTTGTCAATAAAACCGTTAACGGCAGCCGCCGAGGACTCGTCGGGCACTGTACAGATACTGTCCCCCTGCGCCCGCTTTAAGCACGGCAGCATTGTAATACCGTCAGACGGGTCGGGAGAACCCGCAAAAGCGTCGACATCCGCCTTAACGCTGCTGCATAAATGCCCGGAGGAGACTCCCTTTGCCGGATTCGGAGCGGCGGCCGGTTCCGGAATACCGTTCATAAACATGCCTGATATAAACCGCAGCCGGTCATTCTATGGTAAGAATGTCGACGAATCCGGTAATATCAAATACCTCCATGATATCGTCGCAGACGTTTATCAGCTTCATTGCGCCCTGCGTATTCATGGTTTTCTGAGCCTTGAGAATAACGCGCAGTCCTGCGGAGGAGATGTATTCCAGCTCCTTCATGTCCAGCACGAATTCCTTTGCGTCCTTCAGGCAGGCGTCCAGAGCGTTCTCCAGTTCCGGAGCGGTGGTTGAGTCAAGCCGTCCGGAAAGGGTGACGGTTACGGTTTCGTTGTCGGTTTTTGTTATGATATCCATATATGCTTCTCCTTCACTTATTGTTGGGTTATTTATATTTTCCATGTGTCAATGGGCTCATACAGGAACGGAAGCTCCGCAAGGGGCTTGTCCATGGATTCCGCAAGAGCCTTTACCGCCGCCGGTATTTCCCGGTCCAGGTCCAGATACCAGTCCACGGTCTCCAGAATGTATCTGCGCTTGAATTCGTTGTCCGCGCATACCGCGCTGCGCAGATTGTGCAGTCTGTCGGCCCCTTTTACCAGACGGGCGGTTTTGTCGCTTTTTATATCCGCAACATAATCCGCCATAACATATCCCTTTGTCTTGGTAAGCAGTTTTACGCAGCTCAGGATGTGACGGTTGCCCAGGCGCAGTATGTCCTCCTCCGAGGCGTCGGTGTCCTCCAGCAGATCGTGAAACAGCGCCGTAATCTGCGCATCGGTGTCTCCGCCCTTGCTCCGTACAATCTGCGCAACAGCCACCGGGTGTGTGATATAAGGCAGCCCTCCTATGCGGAACTGTCCCTCATGCTTAAGCCTTGCATACTTAAGTGCCGCATTGTATTTTTTCTCGTCGGCGGTCATGCTTCTTTCTCCGTTATCCTGCGGTATTGCTGGAAAAGACGCTTTGCAAGACGCTCCGCCCGCTCGGCATTTCCGGTGGAGATTTTAAGGAAATCGGCGGCCTGTTCCTGCGTATATCCCCCGGAGAGCAGCTCCGCGCGGCAGACAAAGCGCAGCCCTGCAACCGAAGACAGAATATCGATATCGGAAGCGGAAAGCGATTTCTGCGCAAGCTGAAATGCCAGCTCAAAGTTGCGTTCCGTCATGCTTTGAAGGTCTCCCAGGGTGTTTACGCCAAACCATTTAAGCTGGATAAGGTAGCTTTCGCAATCTATGGTTCTGACCTCGGCGCCGCTTATCGACGCGATTTTGTTTATAAGCTCCAGCATTTTTTTGTTTCGCGCAAGGTATTCCGTGAGCGAGATGGTGTTCAGCGCCACGTCATCTGCTCGGTTTTCTTCTATGCGCAGCTTTATATCTGCGGCATATTTGTTCATGCCGTCGCGCACACGCATGAATTCATCGTCGGCTATTTCCAGCAGTCCGGCTATTCTGGAAAGCTCTCTGGCATATTCCCTGGGAACGCCGAATTCGCTTTTATACCCAAGGTCATGGTTTATCGCGGCCCAGGTGTGCTGTAAAACGGTGCGGATCTGGATTTCAAATTTTTTACCGCAGAGGTTTTCCGGATAACCGGCGTTTTCCGGCAGAGCGCATATATAGTGCAGTGAAAGGTAGCCGAAGGAGTCTTCTTTTATCAGGGCTCTTTTGTCGGAGGAAAGGTCGCGGTAAATATAAAACGTGTCCTCCACCATCTTGCCTACGGCATCCACTTCGTCGTTGAAAAAGCATATAACGCGTTCCCCCAGGATGTCCGTAAGGTCGGAAAAATCCTGATACCAGTCCCCGCTGCGCTCCAGTTTTCCGGCCAGGCTGCTCTCGCTTTTGACCCGGTGCTCGATGCCCAGCACCTGCATACCTGCGGCTTTGACCATTTGCTGCAGCTTTTCATGCACTAAGTCTCCCAGGCGCAAAAAATCCGCGCGGTTTTTCCTATAGTCTTCAATAATGATTCGGTTTCTCAGGTTCATGGTCAGTCTCCTCTCGGTTGCGATGTACTGCGGCTCAGTCGGCGCCGTGTATTGCGTGCCGCAGGCCGCATGCTGCACACCAACCGCAGCTTGTTTTACGGTTTATTATATCATAAGACGCGGGTATTTGTATATTTTTTTGTGCGCATTTGCCGTAAAATGTCCGTGCGCGCGGCATTGCTTTGCTGCTATACCGGCACAAAACCGGCCGCGTTTTCCGCCGTTGCCCGGAGGCGAAAGCCGGGAGTAACGCGCCGGGCCTTTTCCGTATGGGGTATTTGCGCGGCAGTATTTTTCGTGTTATAATTATTCCGTACTGTAAATAAAAGGCGCGCTTAGTTTCCGATTCCGGCGGAGCAAGACAGGATGTTTTTTGCCGCAATGCCGCGGAATGGCCACGCGGGGTCTGCTCGCTTAACTGCGGTTCCGACAGGTTATAATTGAATTGACATTTTTCTGTGTTTTTAATCCGGTATCGCTCAATCGCGTTTGCGGCGGCAGCGCCGCGGCGCCGGAGGGCTGATAATGCGGACGGGAAGTAAATAACGGTGGCAAAAATACTGATTGCCGAAAATAATATATCGCTCAGCAGGCTTATAAACAAAAAACTGTGTATGATGGGACACGAATGTATCCAGCTTTTTGACGGAACAAGCCTGCTGCGCGAGATTGCGGAGGAGAAGCCCGAACTTGTGGTGCTGAACCCCGGGCTGCCGGGGTTTGTCAGCACAGACGCCGACCCGGATGTCGGGGTATCGGGCATGGTACTTCTGATACCCCCCGGTGCCGCCGTGAGCACTCCGGGGCTGCATGCAGACGCAAAGGAGTATTTCGCCAAGCCTGTGGACATAATGCAGCTTATTTCGGGCTGCGACAGGCTGCTTAAAAAGAAAAAGAAGCCGCGGTGCTTTGCCTTTGACGATATAACAGTCAACCTTGATAAAAAACGGGTATTTAAGTCCGGAACAGAGGTGGCTCTGACCCCGCGTGAGTTTTCCCTGCTGGAGACATTCGTAATTAACAGAAATATGCTGCTGTCACGCAGAAGACTGATACAGTTGGGCTGGCAATTTGATTACGCCGGAAATGTGCGCACGGTGGATGTGCATGTGCAGCGCCTGCGGCGCAAGCTGGGCATTAAGGAGAGAATAAGAACGGTATACAAGCTGGGCTACAGATTTGAAGCACCCCGGAGTACGGTTAAGCCCGCGGCTTTGCGGCAGAAAATAAAGGATTGCAATAAAAAATAACGGCAAATACCTCAAACGCGGAATAGAAAAACGCCTTTTCAGTGTGTATAATAAAAACACATAATTGAGGCATGGGTATGTATAGGGTTATAAAATATGTTAACCCAAATATAAGCAAGCATCTTACGGCCGGCGAGACCGCGGAGCGCTTCGGTTATTCCAAATGGTATTTTTGCGAAATATTCAAGCGCTATACCGGACAGACATTCGTCGAGTATGTAATAACGCTGCGTATGCAATATGCGGCGCCGGATATACTCAGCGGAAAAAAAACGGTGTATGTAGCATTGTCCTACGGCTATGACACCCAGTCAGGCTTTAATAAGGCATTTGTAGCTCAGTACGGGTGTTATCCTACCGATTACCGCAAAAATGCCGCTGCTGCCCATGCCCGCTATCCGGAAAGGAGAAGCCGTATGTTTATGCTCACTGACAGATGCTCCATGCTAAGGGATGAGGCGGTGAAAAAGAAAAGCATCGCAAAGAAAATATGCATGCAGAGAGCGTTTTATTTTGTGCAGAGAGCGGCCGCGGCGGATGATGTGCCCCCGCAGGAGGCGTTTGCGGCGGTATACGGCGCCGGGGAAAATCAGGACAAGCTGAACGACAGCTATTTGTGTACCGATCTGCTGGCCGCGGAAAAGCATGCTTCGCATACCTATGATACCTGCATTTTTGAATTTAAGGATAAAAATGTGCGGAATATTCTTAACCTTTTGCAAAAACAGGAGCAGGGACACGGCGAGGTCATTTATAATTATATGAGCATTAACGGTATGTATTGAGCGGCGGTATCGGCTTGCGGTGCCGCGTCAGGGCTCTCTGTTATCTTTCGGGATAATTATCTCGCCGTCGCTTTTTTCAAATTCCTTTATGCACTGCCTTATAAGATATATAATCTGTCCATTGGCGGAGCGTCCCTCGTATTTAGCAATATAGTGCAGCTTATAGTGAAGCTCGGGATCAATCTCAATGCCCAGATGCTTATTGTTTTTGTTTCTCATTGCCTTCTCCGGATAATCTTAAATTAAGTATATTTTAAGATTATCTTGTGCTATAATATCAATAGTATACTTAAATTAAGTATATAAAATAGCTTGAGGAGAAACAGGATGATAGTGGCGATAATAGGGTCAAGAGGCCTGCACCTGGAAAGTTTTGAAAAGTATCTGCCGCAGGATGTGACGGAAATAGTATCGGGCGGTGCGCGCCGCTTAAACGAAATCTGCGCATAATAGATTATGCTAACGAAATAATTGCGTTCCGGGACGGACAGTCCCGGGGCACGGGCTATGTAATAAGGCAGTGCGAAAAGCGCGGAAAAAAGATTACGGACTTTTCGGTTTGATGCCGTCCGTCCCCGGAGCGGAAGCCGCGGCAAAAAACAGCCGCAAACGGTTAACCCCGTTTGCGGCTGTGAAAACGCATATAAGCCGGCTGCAGACTACTTGCGGTTGTTATAGGTTTTAAGTGAGGTGTTGTCCAGAGTGCCGGCTTCGCTGAGAGCCTGAATGCTGGCTCTGATTTCGCTGAGCCTGCCGCAGGAGATGGCGTAGGAGTACTCAAGCGGCTTGAAGTTCACTATGGTCATCTGGCGCAGCGGAGCTATATAGCTTGTGGGGCTTGCCTTGGACGGGTCGCTGCCCACCTTTTTATCATGGTTGAAAATACCGCCGGTAACCTGAGTCACATTGGGCACATACAGGCCGATGCCGAAGCCGTCGTCATCGCCGTTTACCCATGCCCACCAGTTTTCCTTGCTGCGGAAGGTAGGCCATATACCGTTCCAGAAGGGAAGGTCGTCCTCGAATGTCAGATCCCCGCCGGTCCAGGCATTGCTGCCCTTGTAATAGGCCAGGCGGTACAGCGGCTCTATAACATAAAGCGCAGGCAGCTCCTGATTCATCTTGACATGGGTATAGGGGCTGAAGTCCACAAAGCGGTTGTCCACCATGAGGTTGCGTCCATCTAATGTGTAGGTGGATTCCATATAGCTGAGCGTGGGCTCGTTTTCCTTACCCCAGTCCATGGGACGGCATTTAACATAAATGTGGGTATCGGTAAGCTCAAAATCTATTATCTTGCTGGAGTAGCCACCGCGGTCTCCTCCCATAACGGGGTTATAGCACCAGGACATACCGGAAAACTCGCCGCATTCATACGGAGGAAGATTGGTGCCGTAGTAGGACTGCTGCACAAGGCGTCCGGTGTCATAGTTGTTGAACAGGTTAACGCTGGTGGAGAGTATTTCCTCCGCGTCGGCAAGGTCGGCATAGCCTATGCCCACTTCGGCGCGGCCGCCCTTGGTCACAAGGGCTACGGGCTCCTTTATGTATTCAAGATAGGCCAGGCCGCCGCCGTAAACCAGGTCGGCGCCGATCTTGATATAGTCGTTCTGCAGGAATACATCCTTTTCAACATAGTCTTTTTTGGCCGTTGCCAGGGAAACGATCTCCACCTGAGCGGGCTCTTTGCCGCGGTTGGAAAAGCGGAAGCTCTTCAGGTTTGCTGCCGAGGCTTTATCCATAAAGCCGTCTATGTAGCTGTTGAAGGTGTGTGCGTCCTCTCCGGCCTCCAGGAAGCAGAGCTCCTCGTAAAGCTCGCCGTCCTTTTCGTATCCGACATACATCCACAGGGGCTGAGTGGACTTAAACACAATTGTATAATAGTTGAATTCCTCCCGGGCCGCTTCGTTAAGGGTAAGCGTGGCTTCCTCCGCAGCGGTAAAGGTTACGTTTCTGGCCGAAGCGTCGGTGGAATCCGCGGACAGTGTAATCTCGGCTTTCTGCCCGTTGAGCGGAGCGTATTTGCCCTCCCAGGCAAAGCCGGCCTGCTCGGTCGGAGTTGTGCCGGTGGTGGTGCCGGCGGTGGCGGATTCGGAAGGTGTTTCCGGACTGCAGGCCGCGCACAGCAGCAGGCACAGAACCGTCAGTATGATCAGTGCTTTTTTCATTGCTTTCCTCCTGTAATTAAAAAATAGATTCAATCTCCTTTGATGTTCAATATTGTATCACACGGCAAGGCAAAAGTAAACAGACAATATAAAAAATACAAATTATCTTTCAGGGACAGGCAGGCGCCCGGCCGCGGCGGTGTCTCCGCTCAGAAGCCCAGCACCTTATCCTTGAGCGGCTCCAGAATCTTATGCACGGTGTCCGGAGCAAAGGGGCTGGAAAGATGCGCAAGCTTAAGCAGCTCCAGATACGGCTTGGAGCCTCCGGCGCGGCAGAGCGCCATATAGTCGTTCCATGCCGCCTCGCGGTCGGTGTTCATGCGGTTATAAAGCTCCAGAGCGCCAAGCTGTGCAAGAGCGTAATCAATATAGTAAAACGGGTAGAGGAAAATGTGCTGCTTCTGCATCCAGAATCCGCCCTCCTCCAGGAATTCCACGCCGTCATAATCCCGCCATGGCATATATTTCCGTTCGATACTGCGCCACAGCTCGCGGCGCTGCTTTGCCGTCATGTCGGGAGATGCGTATACGCCGTGCTGGAATTCATCCACGCATGTCAGATACGGTATGACCGATATGCAGCCGCTGAGGTGCGCAAAGCGGTACTTGTCGGCGTTCTGGCCGAAAAATTTGTCCATCCACGGATGAGTAAAGAGCTCCATGGCCATGGAATGTATTTCGTTTATCTCGCTTGTGGAGCTGTAATATTCGTCAAGGGGCTGAATGCGGGAGGCGGTGTAGGCTTCAAAGGCGTGTCCCGCTTCGTGAGTCAGCACGTCCACATCCGCGCTGGTGCCGTTGAAGTTGGAAAATATAAACGGCGCCTTGTATTTGGCAAGGAAGGTGCAGTAGCCTCCCATGTGCTTGCCGGGGCGGGTTTCCAGGTCAAACAGCTCGTGACGGGTCATAAAGTCGAAAAATTCCCCGGTTTCCTCGCTCAGCTCGCGGTACATCCGGCCCGCCGCCTCCAGCATGTCGTCCTTGCTGCCCATGGGTACGGCGTTGCCGTCCGGGAACATCAGTTCTTCATCGTAATAATGCAGCTTTTCCACTCCGATGCGTTTTGCCTGCTCCGCCCGCATCTGCGCCACCAGCGGAGTGATTTCGGTGCGCACCTGCTCGCGGAAGGCGGCAACATCCTGCTGGGTGTAATCAAAACGGCGGCGCTGCAGGTAAGCAAGGGGAGTGTATGACGAATAACCCAGCTTTTTTGCCATTTTGGTGCGCAGCCTTACCAGCTTGTCATACTGTCTGTCCAGCTTGTCGCTTATGCCTTTGTACATATCCGCCCATGCCAGAAACGCTTCCTTTCGCTCGGCGCGGTCCGGAGAGCTCATATGGCGCATCAGCCCGTAGAAATTGCAGTTTTCACCGCGGAAATCGGTGCTGCAGCCTGCGGCGGTCTTGGAGTACTCGGTGCATACCTTGCCCTCGCTTATCAGGCAGGGAACAATCCTTGCGGACTGCACAAGGGAGTCCGCGCGGTACAGGTTTATAATCTGCACTCCGAAAAGCTCCTTCAGCCCTTCGACATGGGGCGAAGCCAGCACGGCGTCGTTGAGCTTCTTGCTAAGGGGCATAAGAGAGGGCAGAGCCTTGTTGTAGTACTGCATTTCCCCGTCGTAAAACGGGTCTGTGGTATCCATTGTGTTGCGTATGGACGCCGTAACATAAGCCGTTTCGGCGTTTTGCATTGTTTCGGAATTCTGCTTTAACGCCTCGGCGACCTCGGCGGCAGAGCCCGCTTTTTTTACCTTTTTCAAGGTTAGCTTAATGCTCTTTTTTACTGCGGAAAAATCCGGACGCTTATAAACGGTTTCACTGAATTTCTGCATGGCTGTTACCTTTCCTGTTATTTAATATCAAACATTATCATGCCGGCTTTAACGCGTTCCGGCGGCTTAGCTGTTTTGCTGCCTGCCCGCAGCGCGGCGCAGCAGGGCGGCGGTGATAAGAAATGCCGCCGTTATAACGGCATATATCAGCCCCGGAGCAATCAGCGCCACCGTCCACGGCGCGCTCCCCGCGGAGTCCCGGCACAGCCTGACGGCGGTAATAACGGTATGCACTATGCCGGCGGAGGCAAGCAGGATTGCCGAAAGCGTAAGCGCTTTGGATATTGTTTTCTTCATAACATTGCTCCCGAATGACGTTTTTTTGTGCTGCGGCGCGGCCGTATGCTCATACTTACAGCCCGGCAGAGGCACGGCACGGCAGCAAAATAATTATAGCATTATATTATACAAAAAGCAACAGCGGCATTTGACAAATCAAATGACACATTATAATATATTGCCGTGATATTTGCCGTGCCGTGAGGTGCTTAAAATAACCGTTACAAAACAACCGTAAGTAGGCGCGGTATAGGACTTTGTACGCCGCACGGCAAGACTTTATGCCGCACCGCAATAACGGCGGCACTGCCGCATTTGCGGCGGCTTTGGCCGCAGGAGGGATAAAATATGCTCTTTGTAGTTACCGGAGCCACCGGACATATAGGCAATAATACCGTCAGGCTTCTGCTTAAGGAGGGGCACAGCGTCAGGGTGCTTGTGCGACGTGAGGATGACCCCGCGCTGGAGGGCCTGAATGTCGATATCCGCAAAGGCAGATTGGAGGATCTTAACTTTCTCCTTGATTCAATAGAGGAGGGCTGCACGGTCATACATTCCGCCGGGATGATAGCCATTACCGAAAAGAACCGGGACGAGGTATTCCGCACCAATGCCGATATAACCTGTACCGTGGCGGAGGCCTGCTCCCAAAGGAAGGCCAGGCTGGTATATGTAAGCAGTGCGGACGCCATAGCAAGGGGCGAAAACGAAACCATACGCGAGCCCTCCTGCTATTATCCGGACCTGCTGCACGGCTGCTACGCAAAAAGCAAGGCCGCTGCCAGCAGCTATATCCTGTCCCAGACCGCCTCGGGCGCGCTGGATGCCTGCATCGTATGTCCTACAGCCGTCATAGGCGATAACGATTTCAAAACCTCATGTGTGGGGCAGGTCATTGACGACTACATAAACTTCAGACCGCTGGCCCGGGTAAAGGGCGGATATAATTTCGTAAGCGTGACCGATGTGGCGCGCGGCATATTGCTGGCGGCGCAGAAAGGGGAAAGCGGCGAGAGCTATCTGCTCAGCGGCGTATATATGTCGGTGGACGAGCTGTTTAAGACTCTGGGCAGTCTGTGCGGCAAAATGAGGCGGCTTCCCCGGCTGCCGCTGTGGTTTGTCAGCCTGTTTGCCGACCTTGGCGTGCTGTATTACACTCTCCGCGGCAAAAAACCGGTGTTTTCACGGTATGCGCTCAAGTGCCTGAATATGCCCTGCAATTACGACTGCAGCTATACCTGCCGTAAGCTGGGCTATACCTATATGAGCGCACACGACGCGGTAAAGGAGGCCTACGGATATTTTGCGCGGCTCAGGGATAAAGCATAATAACGGCGGAAAGGGTGGGGCAAAGCCGGCGGAGAATAAAAAAGCGGAGCCGGGACGGCCGGGGAACATAATCCTCCGGCATCTTATCTTTGCCGCCGCCTTTATTGCCTGTATGCTGGCGCTGCATTTTTCCGGGATAGCCTGCCCCATAAGGTTTATCACATCGGAGCCCTGCCCTGCGTGCGGTGTTACCCGTTCTCTGCTTGCACTGCTGCGGCTGGATTTTGCCGCCGCCGCTTATTATAATCCGGCTTCGCCGCTGATTGCGGTGCTGCTGCTGTGCGGATTGCACCACAATGCCTTAAAGCTTAATTCCGGGGCCATGACGGCTTTTTATGTTTTGGGTTTAATCTGCGTTTTAGCCTCTTATCTGATAAGGAGATGCCTTATGCTTGCGGTATAGAGGCGGCGCCGGGCGCTGCATTCCGGGAAATTTCCCGTCCGCACATCTTAAAACGGTCTGCGGCGCATAAAAAATATAAAAAAACAAAAAATAAATAAAAAATGCTTTACAATGTATCGATTTTGTGATAATATTACGCTTGTTCTGGTGAAGCCGTAACGGATGCGGGAGTGGCTCAGTGGTAGAGCGTCGCCTTGCCAAGGCGAATGTCGCGAGTTCGAATCTCGTCTTCCGCTCCAATATTATGGGTTATTAGCTCAGTTGGTAGAGCACCTGACTCTTAATCAGGGTGTCCGGGGTTCGAGCCCCCGATGACCCACCATGTAGTCTTGTCGCTATGGCGGCAGGGCTTTTTTTTGCCCTGCGGGTTTGCCGCCCTTTGCCTATCGCAGCTTGCCGTCCTTAGCGCATAGTAGCCTGCGGCTTTGGCCTGGCCGCCCCTAAAGATGGGATTTTTCCGGATAAAAGCATTTACCGTGTTTTTTGTTCATTTGTCAATGATGTGAGACCGAAAAAGCGAAAGAGTTACGGGTTAGAAGATCGGTTTTGCTGACGGAGGGAGGGCGAAGCCCGACCGGAGTCAGCAAAACCGGGTGGATTCCAGC
>JAQXIQ010000027.1 GCA_029007865.1 Bacillota bacterium | reverse complement strand
ATTATAAAATTTTATGTGTATTACCACTTGCCTTTTTTGAAAAGGCAAGCGATAAAGTAACACCTTAGGAGGCGGTCGCTCTATCCAGCTGAGCTACGGAAACATCTTTGAAATCTATTCAATTTTAGGCTTAGATTAACTTATTGTCAATCACTTTTCCTCAAAAGGCGGTCGTTATAACATATTCTTAGGAGGGGGCTGTTATATCCATTTAACTACGGAAGCATATAAATGCGGCAGAACGCGGCAAGCTGCGTTTGCCTTTTATTAACCAATCGCTTATAATAATATCATATTTGCGACGGTATGTCAATTAAGATGATACGGAGGCTGACGGAAAAGTGACCGCAAGCGTGGAATTTGCCGTGCCAAAGGCGGAGGGAGAAGCAAGGCTCAGGGCTTTGCTTGCGCAAAAGGGAATAAAGGTGCTGGGCCGGGAGGATATCCCATACGGGCACAAGTTTACCTGCGGTGCAGGGGGAGCGGAGTTTAAGGTTATACTGTACTATAACGCAAAGAGCCCGCTGTGCACAAAGCTGGTTCAGCAGGGAGGCCCGGACGGGCTGGCGGAAAGCCTTTCGGTGGCCGCTCCGGCTGCAGACGCCGCCAAAAGCGCGTTTCCGCAGCGCACTGTAAGGGAAATAAATGTTTCGGGCTGCAGGATAGGCACCGATGAGTCCGGCAAAGGAGATTTTTTCGGGCCGCTGGTTGCCGCGGGAGTGTATGTCGAGCCGCGCACGGAAAAGCTATTGGAGGTACTGGGGGTGCGGGATTCCAAGATGTCCTCGGACAGGCAAAACCGTGAGCTTGCCCGCAGCATACGCGAGCTGCTGCCGCCGGAAAATATAGAAATAGTATGTCTTTCGCCGGCTGTGTATAACCGGCTTTATATGAGCATGGGCAACCTGAACACCATGCTGGGCTGGGCGCATGCCAGGGTTATAGAGAATCTGCTTGCGCGCCAGGGAGACTGCAGGAATGTGATTGTGGACCAGTTTGCAGATGAATATGTGCTTGCAAAAGCGCTGATGCCGTTAGGGAGAAAGACCAAGGTGCTCCAGACGCCCAAAGGGGAACGGGATACCGCCGTTGCGGCAGCTTCAATACTTGCACGGGACCGCTTTCTTTCCGAGATGGAGCGTTTGTCCGCAGGGATACGGAATGATGCTGCCGCAAACGGAAGCATGCTGCCGGCGGATTTTATACTGCCCAAGGGCGCCGGAGCCGCAGTGGACAATGCTGCGCGGACGGTAAAAGCGGTGCTTGGCGCAGAGGCTTTCAATTCGGTTGCCAAGCTGCATTTTAAGAATTACCAAAAGCTCTAGCGGTGCAGAGCAGATGTGCGGAATAAAGTGCCTGGCCGCAATGCTGCGCGAAAAGCATGTTCGGATATAACCGGCGCATGACCCAAAAACAAACCTGAACGGCGTGACGCAAGGAAAGGAAAGGGTTAAAATGAAACTGATAATTGCCACAAATAACGAAAAAAAGCTCAGGGAACTCAGAGAGATAATGGGAAAGTATTTCGACTCGGTGCAATCCCTCAAGGAGGCCGGGATAAACCATGAAACCGTGGAGGACGGCGTTACCTTTGAGGAAAATGCGCTAAAAAAGGCGCGCGAAACTGCAAAGGTGAGCGGCTGCGCAGCGGTTGCGGATGACAGCGGGCTGGCAGTGGACGCACTGGGCGGGGCTCCCGGGATATATTCGGCGCGCTATTGCGGCCGTCACGGGGACGACGAGGCAAACCTGCGCCTGGTGCTTAAAAACATGGAAAACATTCCGCAGCGCAGCGCGCGCTTTGTATGCGCTCTGGCCTATGTAAACGGGGATGAGGAGGCTGTTTTCCGCGGTGAAATGGAGGGCGAGATAAACTTTGCGCCCAAAGGGGAGCACGGCTTTGGATATGACCCGATATTTTACCTGCCGGAATACGGGTGCACCTCGGCCGAGCTGAAGCCGGAGGAAAAAAACAGGATATCTCACCGTGCCAAGGCCATAGCAAAGCTTGCGGAGTATCTGGGGGATAAAAAATGAAACGGCTTTATCTGGTGTCCGATACTCACGGCAACCGCTGCTTTGATCCGTTTTTGTCCCTTACCGGTGACGCCGATATGTATGCTCATCTGGGGGATTATGTTTCGGACGGAGAAGCACTCAGGCAGCTTGCGCCAAAACCCGTAATCACGGTAAAGGGCAACGGCGATTTCGGAAACGATGCTCCGGTGCAGGAGATCATAAGTCTGGGAGGGGCGCGCATACTGCTGCTGCACGGACATACGGTCGGAGTCAAGTATTCCCTTGACCGGCTGGCATACCTTGCCGCAGAGAATGACGCGCAATGCGCCTGCTACGGGCACACGCACATTTCGGGCATTGACTGGGTAGGCGGTGTTCTGTTGGTCTGTCCCGGCGCTTTCGGAAGATACGAAGGCTCCTATGCGCGCCTGAGCATAGAAAACGGAGTAATTGTTCCGGATTTGTTTACGCTTTGAACTGCGGCATAAGGCTGATGCTGTTTTGGCAGGACAATAAACGGGACGGTATGTGCGTAAATGTGCTGCTAAGGCGTTTTTGCGACTGTTTTGCCGCCTGGTCATGAGCGGCGGCTGAAGATAAACATATAAGGACGGTGCGTTATGGAAATAAGGACAATAGCTATTAAAGCAGACATACCAAAACCTATAAGCATACTGCATCTGACCGATCTGCATCTTACGCTCTGCGATGAAAGCGAGGCTCCGGAGCATATTAAGCATGCCCATGCGCGCAGCGAATGCTTTGCGGTGGACGGCAAGCTGAATCCTGCCGAGCAAACCATCCGGGAGTTGCTTCAGGCTTCCGGAGAACATGACCTGGTTTTGCTGACCGGGGATATAATCGATTTCCCCTCCGGGGCAAATATCCGGGCCCTGAAAGCGCTGCTTGCCGGGAGTAACAGCCTGTACTGCATGGGCAATCACGACTGGAACTATCCGGAGGATTACCCCTTCGGCCTTGTGAACTGGGACTATTCGCAGAGCAAACTGTATGCGCAGGCTCTGGCCAAAACGGCGCATCTGTTCCGGGATTTCCAGACCGGTTTTGACATTAAAACCGTGGGCGGCGTAAAGGTGATAGCCATAAACAATTCCGACTACCGCTTTACAAATGAGCAATATCTCCGTCTCAGGGACGAGCTGGAGCAGGCCGTTCCCACCGTAGTGGCCTTTCATATACCGCTGTATGCGCCCACGCTTATGCCGGATACGGTGGCGTACTGGGCGCTGCCCATTGTGTGCGGGGGAGATGCGGACGTGCATAAGGACTGGGGATACCGCCCGGACCCGGTCACGCTCAGCACCGCCGAGCTGCTGGGCAGCAATCCGAATGTGCTTGCGGTAATAAGCGGACATCTCCACTTTTTTCATACCGATATACTCCCCGGAGGCAACACGCAGTATATAACCGCCTTGTCACAGCGGGGCAATGCCACGGTCTTCCGCATAGGCAGAGAGTAAGCCGGGCTGCCGGAAAGCGGGCGTATCGCCCGGGGGCTTCATTCCCCGGCAAAACGCTTGCCCAGCAGCTCGATGGCTTTTTTCTCAAGCCGAGAAACATAAGAGCGGGAAATGCCCAGCATGGCGGCCACCTGCTTCTGGGTGCAGCGCTTGCCCTGCAGGCCGTATCTCAGCGCAAGAACAGTGCGTTCCCGTTCCGGAAGCGATGCCAGTTCCCTGTACAGCTGTTGGGCGTGCAGCAGATAGTCAACGCTGTCAATGGCATTTTCCTCACTGACCCCTATTATGTCCATAAGCGATATTTCGTTCCCGTCGCGGTCGGTGCCTACGGGTTCCTGCAGTGAGATCTCCGTGCGGCGGCGCTTGCCCGAGCGCAGATGCATAAGAATTTCGTTCTCTATGCAGCGTGAGGCGTATGTCGCAAGATGTGCGCTTTTTTCCGGGTTGTATGTACTTACCGCTTTGATAAGCCCTATTGTGCCTATGGATATCAGGTCGTCGGTGTCCTGGCCAGAGGTGAATTTTTTGACAATATGGGCTACAAGACGCAGGTTGTGCTCTATCAGCAGGTTCCTGGCTTCAATACTGCCCTGTTTGGTGAATTGCTCAAGCAGGCGCTTTTCCTCATCCGGGCTCAGCGGCTTGGGAAAGCCGTTTCTGACGCCGACATGGCAGATATACAGTACAAGACGCTCCAGTAATTCAAAAAACCACATAGGGGTGTATACCCTCCGGACGGCCCGTGCGTACAAAGGGGTCTCCTTTCCGTTTGCCGGCTTTGGGCGCGGACGGCTTCGGGCTGCCGTTTCCGTGCCTGTAAAACACGATATGCGGGGCAGCGGGGTTTTGTGCCTGTCCCGCCGGAGAAACGGCAGTATCTGCGCAAAACGGGCGCTCGCCGGAGCTGAGGCACCGGAAGCTGCAAAAACGCCTGCAAATACGGAAACCCGATTTTTTTCCTGACGGCGGGCGGCAGAATCGGAACCTGCGGTTTTTTATGCCGATCCGCATTTCAAGCTTGCCGTATTTT
>JAQXIQ010000026.1 GCA_029007865.1 Bacillota bacterium | reverse complement strand
ATTTCCGGCTATTAAGATAATCATCGTAACCTCTATGGTGGAGGTCAGTTATCTGGACAGGGCGAAAGCCGCAAATGTGGATAGCTTCTGGTACAAGGATATAAGCCCGGAAGCGCTGATAGATGTGATTGACCGCACTATGGCAGGAGAGAGGCTCTTCCCCGATGAGACGCCCAAGGTAAGACTAGGGCTTGCCGACAGCACAGACCTGACCGCCAAAGAGATTGAGGTTCTGCGGTTGGTATGCGAGGGTCTGGAATACAGCGAGATAGCCAAGGCGCTTGATATTGCGGAAAGAACCGCAAAATATCATATTTCGAATATTTTATCCAAAACGGGATATGCCAATAAAACGCGCCTTGCCATTGCGGTTACAAATAAAAAGCTGATTATTCCCAATATCAATGAGGATGACGAACTTGATAACTGGGCTGAATAAACAGCAGTAACAACAGATTTGCCGGTTTTATTAACCGGCATTTTTTTTGAAAAAATAAACAAAGTTGCACTTATGGACAGGGCGAAAAGACAATACGGTCAATATAATAATGCTATACAGAAACAATAATATTGATGTAACAGTTCGGAACGGTGGTGATATGATGCGTAGGGTTGTTGTGGATATGCAGAATACTCTGTTTGCCGATGCCATATCAACGGCGCTAAGAGCTTTTAATTCGGATTTTTGCGTATATCAAAGCCCCAAACCTGCCAATACCGCAGATTTGTGTTCCTGCGCGCAGGCCGATATACTCATAATGGAGGTTACTGCCTACACACCGTGGAAGCTGGAGGAGCGCTTAAAGATACGCGACGAGGTAAAAAGAGAAAACCCCGCCCGCAAGGTTGTCTTTGTTGTGGATGAAAATACCGAACAGAAATTAGCGGACAGAGTGCGGCAGGCCAAAAAGGACGGGCTTATAGATAATTTTATTTACGGTTCCGTGTCGGCCACCTACCTCTCGGCAGTAATAGATGCGCTCTAGGATGAAAGACAATCGCCTTCCGACTCTGCCTGATGATTAAAAGGAGCCGGAACAGTAAAAGTCAGCGGAACACAGTGCCTCTGAGTATATATAACATGGCAAAAACACCGCTCTGCTAAAAGAAAGGTGTATTGCATAAAATCAAAAGGAGGGTATTTTATGAAAAAAACATTCGGAATAATAGCTTTGCTGCTGTGCGGAATAATGGTTCTGGGGCTTATCCCCGCTACCGCTGAGGCTGCCAATTTCCCTTTGCTGGATTTCGGTTTAAGGGTAGAGAAAACGGTGGAACAGAGCGGAGATGCAGTGCCCGGCGAGTGCAGCTTTGTATTTGTGCTTGAGGACGACACCGCACACAAAAGCCTTGCGGACTACGGTATCGCTATGACGGGCAGTACGGTTGCAACCGATGGAACCGGCGTATTTTGGGGAACTTTAACCGGTACGGTGGAGACGGGCCTTGTATCGGAGGATAACGGATGGGTTAAGGTTTCGACAGATGAAGAGGTTTATGAATGCCGCTTAGTTCTGACGGAGCAGAACGACGGATATGACGACTGGACATATTCCGATGAAAAATATACGGTTGTCATTACCTGTGACATAATCGGTGAGCGTGCGGAAGCTAATGTTTATCCTTATTCCGACGGTGTGGCAGCGCTTGCAGACGATGCGGCAACGCCTGCTGCTTTCACAAACATATATCATGGCCGTGCTACCGGAGACAGCAGTATGGCTCTCTGGTGTATGCTTATGCTGGCGGCCGCTGCAGTTGCTGCGGGCATAATCGTATATTCCAAAAAGAAAAGCAGTATTTTATAATCTGACCGGATTGCCGAATATGGCTAAAAGGGCGGCGACGGAAAGCTGCGCCGCCTTTTATAAAAAACGGGCCTGAAAAACGGCCCCTTTCCGAAAGGCGGTAATAAGCTGTGCCGCTTTTCGGAAGGATGACATAAGGAGTGATGGGATATATGTTTGACGGCTGACTGCACAAACGCTTCTGTTGTTAAACATATAGGATGAGATAAAGCAAACGGTTTTCCGGAGTTTAGAGAGTCCGGAGCCGGAAAGCGTAAGACTAAGGAGAAGGAGAGCCCAGCATGCGCAGAACAAAAAGAAGCGGAAGCTTTTTACTCTGTCTGTTTATCAACATGCTGCTTAATCTGGAGGGACTGATTCCCGCGGCACTGCTTTTGGTGATGCATTTCTGGTTGGGGTGGTCGGTATGGTGGGCAGTTCTGGCTTTGGGATTGTGGATAGCGGGGCTTATTTTGTGGATGCGGGTGATAGGCTGGGCAGGCGAATGCGGAAGCGCGCCGGATCCGCCTAAGGAAAACAAAAACCCGTATTCCGTGAGGAAATAATAACGGATGCAGACAACCGGAGACTATTCCGGAGATAATATTGCATATTCTGAAAGGAGCATTATTTATGGGACTTATCAAGGCAGGGATCGGAGCTTTGGGCGGTACTCTGGCGGATCAGTGGAAGGAATTCTTCTATTGTGAGTCTATGGACAAGGATGTGCTTATGACCAAGGGTCAGAAGCGTATAACGGGGAGATCCTCCAATACCAAAGGCAACGACAATATCATTTCGAGTGGAAGCGGGATAGCCGTAGCGGACGGACAGTGCATGATAATCGTGGAGCAGGGCAAGGTTGTGGAGGTATGTGCCGAGCCGGGAGAATTCACATACGATTCCTCCACCGAGCCCAGTATATTCTCGGGCAAGCTGGGCAACAGCATAAAAGAGACATTCAAGACCATAGGCAAGCGTTTTACATACGGCGGGGATACCGGGAAAGACCAGCGGGTGTATTATTTCAACACCAAGGAGCTGATAGACAATAAGTTCGGGACAGCCAATCCCATACCGTTCCGCGTGGTGGACCGCAAGATAGGGCTGGACGTGGATGTATCGGTGCGGTGCTCCGGAGTATATTCCTATAAGATAGCGGATCCGCTGCTGTTTTATACCAATGTATGCGGCAATGTGGAGCGCGAGTATACCCGGGACGAGCTGGACGGCCAGTTAAAGACGGAGTTTATCAGCGCGCTGCAGCCGGCATTTGCCAGACTGTCCGACATGGAGCTGCGCCCCAATCAGATAGTGGCGCACAACACGGATCTGGAAAATGCCATGAACGAGGCGTTAAGCGCAAAGTGGGGCGAGCTGCGCGGGTTAAAGGTAGTCAGCATAGCGCTTGGCTCGGTCACACTGCCGGAAGAAGACGCGGAGATGATCAAGCAGGCACAGCGCACCGCCATTATGCGGGATCCCACTATGGCAGCGGCAACGCTGGTGGGCGCACAGGCAGACGCCATGAAGACCGCGGCGGGGAACTCGGCCGGAGCCATGACCGGATTTATGGGCATGGGCATGGCCATGAACGCCGCGGGCGGCATGAACACGCAGAATCTGTTTGCAATGGGCCAGCAACAGCAACAGCAGCAGCAGACAGAGCAGCCGCGGGACTTTGAAGGCATGGAGCGGTGGAAATGCTCCTGCGGGGCTATAGTGGCAGGGAAATTCTGTCCCGAGTGCGGCGCAAAGAAGCCGGAGCCTGCTGCGACGGGTGCATGGAAGTGCTCCTGCGGAGCTACGGCAACGGGCAAATTCTGTCCGGAATGCGGAAGCGCCAAGCCTGCGGACGAAGGCTGGAAATGCTCCTGCGGAGCGGTCAACAAGGGAAAGTTCTGCCCCGAGTGCGGCGCTAAAAAGCCGGCGGGAGTACCGCAGTACAAATGCGACAAATGCGGCTGGGAGCCGGCCGACCCGAAGAATCCTCCGAAGTTCTGCCCCGAGTGCGGCGATCCCTTTGACGATGGCGACATAACCTGAGATAAGATACGGGAGGACTCACCATGGGATTATTCGATAAAAAATACTGTGATATATGCGGTGCCAAAATCGGACTTTTGGGAAACCGCAAACTGGAGGACGGCAACCTCTGCAAGGATTGCGCGGCAAAGCTTTCTCCGTTTTTCAGCGGCAGAAAGAGCTCTACCGTTGAGGAGATCAGACAGCAGCTGGCCTATAGGGAGGAAAACAGGCAAAAACTTGCCTCATTCCGTCCCTCCGCCGCTTTCGGCCGAAGCAGAAAGGTATACATAGACCGTGAGGCAGGCGCGTTTATAGTCAACGGTCGGTCAAACTGGCGCGACGGCAATCCGGATATTATTCTGCTGTCTCAGGTTACGGCCTGCAATACCGACATCGTGGAAAACAAAAACGAAATTTACAGAGAAACTCAGGACGGGAAGGAAGAGAGTTACAATCCGCCCAGGTATGAGTACAGTTACGAATTCAATGTGGAGATCCTGGTGGATTCACCGTGGTTCAGCCGGATTGAAGTGGAGTTATCCGATGGCGATTGTCCGGAAAGCAGATATTCGGAGCAGTACCGTGAGTATGAGCGCCAGATGTACGAGCTGAGCGGCATTCTGACCGGCAAGACAGGCGACCGGGAAAATTGTGGTTCTGCAGATGCTTCCGATCATGCCGGAGCAGATAAGGCAGAGCAGCCCGGAGCATGGTGCTGTCCTTCATGCGGAGCCCGGAACAGCAGCGCTTTTTGCCAGAGCTGCGGCACAAAAAGACCGGCGAAGCAACGCTCCTTCCGCTGCGACAAATGCGGCTGGGAGCCGGCCGACCCGAAGAATCCTCCGAAGTTCTGCCCCGAGTGCGGCGATCCCTTTGACGCAGAGGATGCACGGTGATATTTCGGGAGGGCGGTGACGGTTTTGGGCTTGTTTGCAGTTCTGAGCGGCTTATTTGGCTGCAGTAAGGCGAAGCCCGCACGGCATACAGTATCGGAAATCAGCGTGGTTTCCGTTTACTGCGGACATATGGACCACTCCTGTTCCTACTGCTTCTCGGTGCGCCGTGAGCAGGACAGGTGGCTCCTGGATGCGGATTGCTTTACGCACGGGCATAACACCGAGACAGAACTGGAAAAATGTGAAGTAGGCAATGAGGATATTGACGCTTTGTTTGAAATCATACAGAGCAGCAACCTGATTGCGCATGCCGAAAATTATAAAAAACCCAGGAAATCCCGCATTGTTGTTTTGGACGAGACGACATTCGGCTTCAGCCTGACTTTTACGGACGGCAGCCAATATATGACGGATGACTGTCAGCCGGAGCTGCGGAAATACTTTTACGCAATTGCCGAAAGATACGGCAAGAGCGAGGCTCAGAATACGGATATAGGCTGAGCTTTTGGATAATTACCTTTGTAAAAAGGCTTGCAGGGAGGGTTTGATGAAAGAATCGGTTTATGAAAGCAGTTTGATTTCGGCAGCGGTTCCCGAGGGGTGGAAGGTGTTTCCCGGTGCGGATTTTTTTAAGAATTATCCGGAGGAGCCGGGAGATCCTCATGTGATACGCATACATAAAGGGGCGCTTGACGACTTTGATCAGTTCCTGACACCGGGTATCCAGATTAACTACACGGAAAACGGCAGAATGATGCTCATTGTTAAAGATGTTTATCAGGATGTTCGGGATTTGGCCCCTATAATAATCGGCGATACCGCTTGGCAAGGCTTTTCTGCCGTAAGCGCGGGTTATCCTTTGATTGTGCTTTGGGTAACGCATCCGCACCAGATTCAGGTTTTTATCTGGCCGGAAATGGAAAAGGGCTCCGTTTCATTGGAAGATGACGATGTCTGTATGATTATAGGCAGTATAAGCGTAAAGTAAATGCGCATAAGAGCGCGTAAAGAAAGGAGAAATGAGATGGCGGAATTACAGGAATATAAATGCCCATGCTGCGGTGGTGCCATAGCTTTTGACAGTACATTGCAGAAAATGAAATGTCCGTATTGCGATACGGAATTTGAGATGGAAGCACTTAAAAGCTACGACAGTGAACTGAAAAACGAACAGGCCGATGAAATGCAGTGGGAAAGCACTCCCGGCTCAGAGTGGCGGAACGACGAAACGGACGGACTGCGCTCTTATGTCTGCAAATCCTGCGGCGGCGAAATTGTGGGCGACGAGAATACGGCGGCAACCTCCTGTCCCTTTTGCGGCAATCCCGTTGTAATGATGGGACAGTTCTCGGGAGCTTTGAAGCCGGACTATGTGATTCCCTTCAAGCTGGATAAAAAAGCGGCAAAGGAGGCGCTCAGTAAGCATTACGGCGGCAAAAAGCTGCTGCCGAAAGTGTTTAAGGATCAGAACCACATCGACGAGGTTAAGGGCGTTTATGTGCCGTTCTGGGTCTTTGACGCGGATGCCGACGCCGATATCCGTTACAAGGCAACCCGTGTGCGCGCCTGGAGCGACAGCAATTACAACTATACGGAAACCAGCTTTTTCTCGGTTACCAGGGGAGGCAGTATCGGCTTTGAAAAGGTGCCGGTGGACGGTTCCTCTAAAATGGCGGATGACCTGATGGAATCCATTGAGCCGTTTGATTTTTCCGAGGCGGTAGATTTCCAGACGGCATATCTGGCCGGATATCTGGCTGACAAGTACGACGTGGACGCAGAGCAGAGCATAGAACGCGCCAATGCAAGAATCAAGAGAAGTGCTGCCGACGCCTTTGCCGCAACGGTACAGGGTTATACCTCGGTTATTCCGGAGGCGACAAGCGTGCGTTTGCAGAACGGGCAGGCAAAATACGCGCTGTACCCGGTGTGGCTGCTGAACACCACATGGAACGGTAAAAAATATACCTTTGCAATGAACGGTCAGACCGGGAAGCTGGTGGGAGATCTGCCGCTTGACAAGTCTGCCTTTAATAAGTGGCTGTTTGGCTTAACCGGAATAATAGGTGCGGCCGTTTTTGCACTGTTGTGGCTGCTGTGGCTGCTGTAAGGGGGGTTAGGACGATGAATATTAAAAAATATATCCTGGCGGCAGTATTTGCGCTGGCCCTTTGCCTGACCGCGGTTATTCCCGCGTTTGCCGCAGATTTGCCGCGGCTTGTGGACAATGTCGGTCTGCTGACCGAAAAAGAGGAAACTGCCCTGCTTGCGAAACTGGATGAAATCAGCCGGAGACAGCAGGCGGATATCGTAGTGGTAATCACGGATTCTCTGGAGGGTAATACATCCATGGAATATGCCGACGATTTCTACGATTACAACGGCTACGGCTTCGGAGATAACAGGGACGGAGTGCTGCTGCTGATCAGCATGGAGAACCGGGCCTGGTGGATGAGCACTACCGGTTACGGCATTACGGCCATTACGGATGCCGGTATCGAGTACATATCCGGCAAATTCCTTACATACCTCAGTGACGGCGATTACGCCAAAGCGATTACAACTTATGCCGAGCTTTGCGATGAGTTTTTTACCCAGGCACAAACCGGGCGCCCATACGATATCGGCAATATGCCCAAGGAACCGTTTGATTTTGTAACCAACCTTATAATAGCTGTGGTTGTCGGGCTTCTGATAGCACTGATTGTAACAAGCACCATGAAAGGCAAGCTGAAAACGGTGCACTTCCAGACGGCGGCAAACAACTATATCAAGGCGGGAAGCATGAATGTCACCCAAAGCAGGGATCTGTTCCTGTATACTCATGTTGACCGACAGGCCAAACCCAAAGAAAGCAGCGATTCCGGAGGTTCCTCTACCCATACCTCATCCTCAGGCACTTCACACGGCGGAGGCGGAGGAAGCTTCTGACGATAAACGCCTGACGGCTTGAGAGCAACAGCAAAGTTTTTAATAATATATTAAAATATTAAAAGTTGAAAGGAGAAAACAAAATGGACTTAATCGGCAAATGGAAGGTAAAAGAGATATTCCGTTTCTCGCTGGAAGGCGGTATGGAATGGAAGACACTGGAGGACCTTGAGGCTCAGGGCGAGGATGAAGACGAACTTGCCACGTACAAGAATTCCGTTATGATTTTTTACGAAAACGGTACGGCGGAAAACCTGATGATTCTTCCTGCGGACTGTACGCAGGAGCAGATTGAGGCAGCCATTGCAGAAGGCCACGAAATACACGACGGCATGATGGTGCTGGACAGAAAGGAATGGAAAACCGAAGACGGGAAAAACCTGTACAATACAGGAAACTCGGGGGAAATACTCGGCGAAGAAGTATCTCCGTGGGTCGAACTTACGGAAGTCGACGACATGATTGAATTACAATTTGTGCGCTATGCGCGCGCTGAATAAAAAAACATAGGAGGACTTATACTATGGGATTCTTTGACAAACTTAAAAATCAGGCAGCGACTGCTGTTTCCGGGGCTGTGAAAAATGTCGGCACCAAAACAGAGAAGATTGTTTTTGCCGATCTTCCGGAGAGCATGGAGGCGTTCAAGGCGCTTCCTCAGGCGGCTCTTTCCACTCCGTTTGATACAGCAGCTCTTACGGTGGTTGCTTTGTGTCTCTATCCGTCGGATAAGGAGCTCTGCTATCAGATGCTGGATTATCTGCGCGGACCCCGTCCGATGAACGGCATGGATAAGCAGTTCATTGCAGACCGTTTCCACGGCAAGGATTATATACCTCGTTCCTATTTTGAAGGCGCAACGCCTGCTAACGATTATATGCCCACCGAGCCGTATACCGTAACCGTTAAATCGGATCCTCATTCTTATGACGAACAGGGTATTGCAAAGCTCTTCATTCCTTCCGGAGGCGCTGACGACCCCCGTCCGGTAAAGCTGCGTCAGGCAAAGGACGGCAAGTGGTATCTGTGGGAGCAATACCTGCTTACGGGTATAAGAGAGCAGGAGAGCAGCAATCCTTGGGCGTAATATAAGGAGAACTCATGATATGAGAAAATTTCTGTGCGCGGCCTTGTCGTTTGCATTGATTCTGATATGTTCTGTTAATGCTTATGCGGCAGGCCCGCAGGATCCCATTATTAACAGCGAAATGCCGGACTGTTACGGCACCGTAGGAGAAAGCAGCATTGTGCTTTATACGGATGCCAGCTCGCCTGACGGCGGTACTTTGGAATACCAGTGGTACAGCACGACGGAAAACGATATTGCCACCATCCGCGCTATTGATGATGCAACAGGGGCTTCGTTTGCAACGCCCAATACATCAATCGGCGTGATGTATTACTGTTATGCAGTCTGGAACACCAAGTCGGGCGCCAAAAGCTCTCCGGTATACAGCAGGCTGATCCGTGTGGAATACAGCGAAGGCGAGTTTACGGTGGAAAGCATTGAAATACTGAGCACTCCCGACAAGGTGGTATATACCTCCGGAGAATGTCTGGACCTGACAGGACTGAGGGTTCGTATCTGGACGAGCGACGGTTATATCGATTCCGTAAACGGCGATAAGCTGGAAATCACCGAAAATCCGTTGGTCACCGAGGGTGAGCAGAAAATCAAGGTGTCCTATAAAGGCGTTTACGATTTCTTCATCATAACGGTCAAGCCCGGAGAGCACACCCATTCCTTCGGAGACTGGGTGATTGTCACCGAGCCATCCTGCACGGAGGACGGCGTCAAGGTGCGTGAATGCGATTGCGGCCGGACCGAGCGCGAGGGCATTCCGGCAACCGGGCACTCATGGGATGAGGGCAGAATAACAAAAGAACCTGCGGAAGACTCTGACGGCGAAATAACCTATACCTGCACCGTGTGCAATGAAACAAAGTCGGAAGTCATAAAAGCCGGGGAGAGCACGACGCCGTCGGCAACCGCTCCGGGTTCCGTGTCCGTTCAGCCCAGTTCCGGTTTTCCGTGGTGGATTGTTGTAATAATTGTTATTGCAATCATTGCCATAGGGATAGGTATTAC
>JAQXIQ010000025.1 GCA_029007865.1 Bacillota bacterium | reverse complement strand
TCGGGTATTGGAAATGGCTTTTGGGCGTTGAATCTCGTTATTCCGGCAACCGGATTTATGCTTTCTTTGGCAAACTGGTATTTTGTAAGAGTCTATAAAAGCAGAAAATGTTTTTCCAATTATTCTTTAATTGCAACACTTAGTGTTACGCTATGCGCTTATATATGGTCTGGATTCCATTATGAGATGAATCTTATCGACCTATTTGCAGGAAATGATTTTGCTAATGTTTTAGAAATTCTGCACGCATTATTACTTCTAAATGGAATCGGCATATTGTTGACAGTTGTATTTTGCACTTTATCCAAGACACTCTCAAACCAATACGCAAAGATGTTGGGGAAAGAGTAAGGTGATATGTATGAAAAAAGCAATATCAATTTTGATGTGCGTACTATTATCACTGACAATACTGTATCCTGCAGGCGTAGTAATAACAGCGTGTTTCGGATATAGCTTTGAGCTTATCAGTGTTTCGGCTTTTGCAATCGCTATTGCTGTATTATCAGTTTGTATTGTTATACTCGACCTTGTTTTCAAAAACCAACTTGAAAGCAAAATGGTACAGATTCTACCGGCTATTATAACACCATTATCTTTAATCAACGCTGTGTTTTATATTTTTGAGTGTCCGCAAATTTGGGTAATAGCAAGCGTATTGCTTTCTGCAGGGTGTTGCTGTTACTTAACGGTTAAATACGGAAAACCCTTGACACTCAAAGTTGTCACATTGGTTTTGTCTGCACTAATGATTTTGCCTATTTGTTTCTTCAGTTTTATTGCCTTAATTTTCGGCAACATTGGTCAAAACACAGTTGTACAAACTGTTGAATCGCCGAGTGGAAAATACTACGCTCAAGTTATTGACAGCGACCAAGGTGCTCTTGGCGGAGATACCCTTGTTGATGTTTATAAGAAAAGCGGAATTAAATTAATTCTTTTTACAATCGAAAATAAACCTCAACGAGTTTACTTCGGTGAGTGGGGAGAATTTGAAAATATGCAGATCCATTGGAAAGACGATAATTACTTGGTAATCAACTCAGTTGAATATGAAATAGAATAACACGAAAGAATACTGCGAGTAATATGGGAGCATTTTGTAGCAGTATTACCTTTACCCTAATTCAGTCGTCCTTGCTAATTGCTTGCTAATCAAATGAGTTAAAACAGCATAAAATCAGCAGTAACGGCATAACACAAGATAACGCATTTACCTTAAAAATTCCCTGACGACAGGGGATTTTTAGGTGTTACAAAGGACGCCGTTATTGTTCCCCTCGGCATCTCCTAAGCGGAACGCCCCCGGTTCGAATCCGGGCAGGGACGCCAGAAAAAAGGACTTCACGAAAGTGAAGTCCTTTTTTTAACTAAATCCGTCCTAACGGACGGGAGAAATCCATCTTCGATGGGTGAAATCGCTTCGCGGTGAAATCCGACTTCGTCGGGTTAGAGGACGGATTTAATTTCATCTGCGAAGCAGATTTCATCCAAGCAACGCTTGGATTTCACCGTGAGCAAAGCGAACGATTTCACTAATATCTTGCCCCTTTACCGCTTTTACGCTATAATACACCTAAGAGGGTGAGTTATATATGGGATGCTTGTTTTTTCCTTTAGAGTTATTGGTTGACGGTATTATTGAGGGCTGGTTTTACTTGATGGAATGGATAATTCCTGAAAGGTATATTACACGAACGGTCCGAATTGTTTTAAAGGTTTTTGTTTGGATTATTTCTAGTTTGCTCTTTGTGATAATGTTCCTAGGTGTTTTTGCTATTATTTCACCAGATCCTGATACACATTTATTGGGGAAATATATGATTTTATACCTCTTGGAATAAGTGTCATTCAAATTCTTTTAGGTATTATTGTGCGTATCATTTCAAAAAAGAAAAAATAAAGAAAATCCTCGGTTTTCACCCAGTTCTTTTTCGGACACAAGAGACATAAAAAAGCACAGACCTACCGGTCTGTGCTTTTTTACTTATGCTTATTGCCGATCCCCCGAATTGCCGGATGAGCGTAAAACAATAAGTAACGGTATTCTGCTGCAGGCAACAATGAATTGCTAACCCTTAAGCGCAGCACATAAAGCAGAGCGGTTTATGCTTTCCTGCTTGTAAAGACAATACCCGCCGCTCCACCTATGAATATAACCGGCGCTATCCGCACAAATAACCACTCCAGTGCATGGACTGCCGTTCCGACAACGGCGGTTTCCGGGTCGCCGTAATCCCAACCAAGGTAAGGGCTGTTTGTTGCCGCAAAAACTGCAGTAATAATCGCTGTTGCGGCACACAGTGATATAAACAGCCAGTGAAGCACCTTTCTCCGGGTGTTCTTCCTTTGCGCAAGCTGCAGGTTAATGGTCTCCAGTTTTTCCGAGATTGCTTTTAAGTCATCAGCCTCCGGCTCCGTAACGGTTTCTCCAAGCAAAGTGCTTACCGGTGTTTCCAGCGTCTCCGACAGGGAGATTAACATTTCGGAATCCGGAACGGACAGTCCGTTCTCCCATTTGGAGACCGTTTGCCGTACCACGTTCAGCCTGACGGCAAGCTCCTCTTGTGACAGCCCCTTTGATTTTCTGATTGCTTTAATGTTTTCCTTTAACATCGGGAATAACCTTCTTTCCGCAGCTAACTCCGTCGGATGCGTCCGCTTCCGGCGTTCCGCAAGCCGCCTTTCTTTGCTGGGGTCATTATATCGCCAGCTGCCCGTTGCCGCAAGCAACGCAAATTTACATCCGGGCTTTACGGTCACAGTATGCTGCCGGGTATGTCGGCAAGGCATAGCTAAAGCCCGGAAAATTGTCCCGGCGCCGTTTGTTTGTTCGACTAAAAGACAAATGCCCATTTATCCCGCTCTTTTGCCGGATAAGGTATATCATAAATATTAAATAATCCTGCCCTCTGCAAAAGAAACGCCCGAACAGCTGTTAAAACTTTCGGGCGTTTCTCTGGTTGTTAATGTAAAATCCTTCACCGGCTATTGCTGCGGATAATACCGTTTTACGGCCATCCCGCATGCCGGCCTTGTGCGCGGCAAAAGATAAATCCGGCTGTTAAAACTCTATTTCGCCGCCGCCGAAGTCGTACTCGACATACTCGTCAAGATCGGCCGGAGGAGTAACGGTTACGGGCTGTCCGGGATTATTGATTACTATTTCAAAAGCGACATCCGCCGTATACTGGCTTCCGTCCTGCTCCGCCGTTATTTTCGCAATTGCGCTGGCTTTTGTCAGATATCCGTTCCCGTCAATAACAAGTGCCATGGAAAACTCTTCAAAGTCGGATTCTCCTATGCCCATCTGCTCAATGAATTCCTTCATTTCGTCCATCAAGGTGCTTATATCCTCGGCGCTGAGTGCGATGTTTATCCTGTAGCCGCCGTCCAATGCGCTCACGGTAGCTTTGGCAAAAATACTGTCGGAGAATTCAACCATATCGGACGAAATATCAATATCGGGGATAACTCCGGCGTCGCCGATAGTGCCTTGAGTCACATACTTGGTCTCTCCGTCATCGCAATAAATCTTACCGTCCGGGCTGAAATAGTACGAAACCTTGGTTTCGTTGCCGAAAAAGCTGCCTGTGGATTCAACGGATGCCTCAGGAACGGAGGCGGTAATATCCGGCATCAGCATATGTATCCCTGTTTTTGTCACGATCTCGGAATCTCCGGCCTTGATAATGGTGACAGCGTCGAAGGACAAATCAATTCCGGTAATGCCCGCCATTTTTTCACTGGCGGCATTTATCAGGCTCTTTGCGTCCGGAAGCGGAGCGGGCGTAGGTGTGGGAGTGGGCGTAGGCTCCTGAGTGACAATCTCGGTGGGTGTAACGGTCGGTTCTGTGGATGCTGCCGGCGTGCAGCCCACAAAGGCGATCAGCAAGGCTGCAGCCACGAGCAATACCATAAACGTTTTTTTCATGTTCTTACTCCTTTATTACAGAATTTTGTGGTTATAAAAATATCTTACATCGGGATTATATCATATTTCCATGGCATAAGCAATATATTTTGATTCCGCTTACATATAAAACCGAAAAACGCAGTCGCCCGGACTGCGTTTTCAGATATAATTCTTTACTTACCGTGGTTTTGGGCCGTGATTTTGGGCGGCATTTATCAGGTAAAGCTTTCACTTTCATAAGAGAAGAAATCGGTTATGCTTGCCGTTGTTCCGTCATCATAGGTAACGGTTAAATTGATAATAAAGGGATATATTTCGTCCTCTTCAAACTCCCCGTTTACCTCAAGGCGTACTATGTATTCGTGCCCCTCAAAGGTTATATCGTCCTTTTCCATGGATACGGAGTATTCAAGCTGCTCGCCTGAAAGCATCACCTGTTCGACGGAAAACCCTGTTACGGTCTTGCCATCGTATCCGGGCTCATAGTCATAAACAAATACGGTTTTTTCCGCGCTTCTTATAACGGCATCGCGTATCAGTTCCAGACTGGCAAGGTCCTGGAAGTTAGTGGGCGCGGTGGACGATTCGGACGGTGCCACGGTAGGCGCGTCGGTGTTGCCCTGAGAAACCGTTTCCGTGGCCTGCTGCGATGCGCTTGGCGTAACGGTTGAACCGTTATCCGCACAGGCCGCAAATGTAAGAGCAACCGCAACTATGCAGGCTGCAGCAATATACTTTTTCATGTTGAACATTCCTTTCGCTATCCTGTTTTATGGCTTTATTATATATAAAAAACACGTTACAGTCAAATGAACAGACTGCAAACATTTTTACACTCCCATGGCACGGCAGACCTGTTCAAGAGTGGGGAATATATAATCCGGACGGGAAGCGGCAGGGCAGGCGGCGGCATCCGCAAGGGTGGCCTCCCCGGTAAGCACCAGCACTGCAGTCACCCCGTTGTTTTTGCCAAAGGCTATGTCGGTATACAGTCTGTCCCCGAACATGCACATTTTATCTCTGGTTATGCCGGTTTTAGCGGTGATTATATCCAGCGCCGTACCGTCCGGCTTGCCGAAAAAGCGCGGTTTTTTGCCGGTTGCTGCCGCGAGCAGCGCCGCTATGGCTCCGCTGTCCGGCACAAAACCGGTATCAGTGGGGCAGCAGGTATCCATGTGTGTGCTGAAGAACTCCGCCCCCCTGTAAATAAGCTTGCAGGCCGTCGCCGTTTTTTCGTATGTCAATGTGGTGTCAAACGCGCTGACCACGATGTCGGCATCCCGGTCAAGCACTATTCCCCTTTGGGAATAATCCCGTTCCAGCTCCGGCGTGCCTACCAGAAACACTTTTTTGCCTCTGCGCTCGCGGAGCAGGAATTCCGCCGTTACATCCCCCGAAGACAAAATCTCCTGCTGTGACGGTTCAAACCCCAGGCGTTCAAGGCGCTCAAGATAATCCGCAGAGCCTCTGGTGGAATTATTGGTGTAGAATACCACTCTTTTGCCGGCGGCACGCAGTTTTTTGATAAACTCCACGGCACAGGGCAATACCCGATCTCCCAGATAAAGGGTTCCGTCCATATCAAAAATAAACAGTTCTTTTTCGGCCAAAAAGCTCATCCGTGTTCCTCCGTTTTGCAGCCAGAGCTCAGATTTCCCCGCAATTATAACACTAATCCTGCTTATTAACAAACAAAACAGCCGTGTTTTGAATGAAAACGCCGCTGAAAAATAAAGGCGTATGCAATTTAGTTATACCATTCAGAACATACCGCAAGCGGTAAAATATTGCTGTTACGGCGGCTGCGGCGCTCGCCTTTGGGCATGCAATTACAACAAAGTATGCCCGGAATCATTGCATTTCCACCTCTTTTTTGCTATACTGTGTGCAACATCACCTTACCAGTGCCGCCCTGCGGCAGAATGGAGATACTATGAAACATCACCTTCGCTTGCTTTTGGCCGTGACCGTCGTCTGTCTTGTTATGACAGGCTGCGCAGTCCCCGGCGGTACTCTGACTGCCGCCTCCACAGGCACCACCCCGCCTGCCATCACAACACCGTCCGCCACCCCCGACTCTGCCCCGGACGGCAAATTCACCATCGCCATCTTCCCGGATACACAGCAGGAGGTTATCGGCGAGGCGGCTCGATACAGACTTTTTGCCCAGCGCTGTGAGTGGTTGGTATCAAAGAAGGAGGCGCTTAATCTCAGCTTTGTTCTTCACACCGGCGATGTTGTCAATTGGGGCGATGCCGATGAATCGCAGTTGGTTGTCGCATCCGATGCCATGGCCATCCTCGATAATGCCGATATCCCGGTGGTTTATGCCCTGGGAAATCACGATACAGCCGCCGTAGGGGTCGGCGGAAGCGCCGCTGTCCCCTCCGAAACAATAACCCGCGTGCGCGACACCACGGCATTCAATAAATATTTCTCCACCACCCGCTACCCTTACCTCAATGTAAAGGACGAGGGTATCGTAGATAACTCCTATGCCCTGCTTGAAGCAGGCGGAGTCAAATGGATGATACTTACTCTTGAAATTTGGCCGCGTACCGAGGTTGTTGCCTGGGCAAATCAAGTGGTCCGCAGCCATGGTGACCATAATGTCATTGTCATCACCCATTCCTACCTGACAGACATTGGCGATATTCAAACAAGCAACGGCGGCTACGGCGCAAACTCGCCCAAGTACCTCTATGATAACCTGATCTCCCGCCACGATAATATTAAAATGGTCTTCTGCGGACACACGGGATATTCGGCTGTTCGTACCGATATCGGCCGCGGCGGAAATAAGATCGTTTCGGTGCTGGGCAGCTATCACAGCAACAATTATAATCCTGTGCGCTTGCTCCAGATCGATGTCAAAGGAGGCATTCTCAAAAGTCAGGTTTATACCCCCATCAACGGCGGACAATGGTCGCAGTATAACTTCACGGTTAAAGATATGACCTTTATCGGCGCATAAAAATAACAAATGAAAACAGCAGGTACGAAAACAGCCCGGCTTGCAGGGTACGGAATACCGCGCCCTCTGTTTCGCTTCCCTGCGGCCATGGTGCGGAACAATACAAAACCTTTGTTTTGTGCTAAAATCTGTGTGTATCAGGCTTTTATAAGTTAGTTTTGTATCTTTTCAGGACATGCCGCAAGCGGTAAAATATTGCTGTTACGGCGGCTGCGGCGCGGTCTGCCGGATAAATACGGTACAGTGAATATTTGCGCCGCCGGCAGAACGGCAAATTGCGGCGGCAGAACGGAGTAAAAAATGAAGCTTGACGAAATTGATAAAAATCTGCTTAACAAAGGGCTGAGGCACGAGGATTATACCTGGTACCCGTTAAGTGCGCTTACGCTGTGCGGCTGCCTTGACCCGGAGCCCCCCATGCACCGCTTCAGCCGCGAGCTTGCGGCTTCCCTGTCCGAAAGAAGCCTGTACCTCTCCGGGCACAGCGCCGGCATAAGGGTGCGTTTTTATACCGATTCCCCGTATATAGCCGTAAGCGCAGCCCTGACGCAGACGGCTGCGGAAGCGGCTATAGCAGACATGACCATAGTCAACGCCAGCGGTTTTGATATGTACGAAAAAGAGGCCGGCATTCCGGGTGCGGAATATCGCTTTAAGGGCATATTCCGTCCTGACGGCCTGAGCGACTCGGTTTGCTGCGACGTGGAGCGTTACAGAGACGAGTTTTCCCTTATTGAAATCAATTTTCCGCTTTTTAACGGAGTCCGTTCCTTCGCGGTGGGCATTAAAAGCGGATGCAGACTGGAAGCAGACACGGAAAAGCGCAAGCGTTTTGTCCTTTACGGCTCCTCCATTACCCAAGGCGGATGCTCCAGCAGGCCCGGCAACAGCTACGGGGCGTATCTGTCCAGACTGCTGGATGCCGACTATGTCAACATAGGGCTTTCCGGCAACTGTCTGGGGCAGGACGAAATGGCTAGGTACATAGCAGGCATAGATATGGACGCGTTTGTCTTTGATTACGACCATAATTCTCCCAACGCAGAATACCTGGAAAAAACTCATGGGCGTTTTTTTGAAATTTTCCGCAAGGCCCAGCCGGAAACCCCTGTAATAATGCTGACCATGCCGCTGTTTGACAAAAGGATAATAAGCGGATACGGCTGGTGGGAGCAGAAGCGCACGCAGATTATATACGACACATATCAAAAAGCACTGCGTGCCAGAGATAAAAACGTCTATTTTATTGACGGAGACTCCCTGATAAGCTGCGAAGACAGGGATTTCTGCACCCATGACCATGTACATTGCAACGATATGGGCTTCTATCTGTTTGCAGGCAATGTGCTGCCGGTGCTGAAAAAGGCATTGTATGGCTGAAAGAAAAACAACATAACGGAATAACGGCATAAAACAAGGAAAACAGCATAAAACAAGGGTGTTCCGCCTGCAAAAAGCATCGGGCGGGACACCCTTTTAATCAATATTATCTGACGGCTTACAGCACGCGTATGCGTATGATGTCGGTTATGGCATTCAGGTCTGCAAGCAGCTTGTCGTCCGCCGGGGAGTCAAGGTCTATGATGGTATAGGCTATGTCTCCGCGGGATTTGTTTATCATATCGGAAATATTGATATTGTCCGCCGCGATTATCTCCGTCATGCGGCCTATCATGTTGGCAACATTTTTATGAACGATGCAAATACGCGGTCTTCCGGTATAGGGCAGCTCGCAGGCAGGCATATTCACGCTGTTGCGGATATTGCCGTATCTGATGTATTCGTTGAGTTCCTTGGCCGCCATTTCCGCACAGTTGTCCTCGCTCTCCGGAGTAGAGGCTCCCAGGTGCGGAATAAGTATGGCGTTTTTGACACCGATGAGCTCGTCGCACGGGAAATCCGTGATATAGCGGGCCACCTTGCCGCTTTCCAGAGCGGCGATAATGTCAGCCGTGTTGACCAGCTCACCGCGGGCAAAATTCATTATGGTCACGCCGTCTTTCATGGTGGCAATGCTCTGAGCGTTGATCATGCCGCGGGTTTCGTCCAGAAGGGGTACATGAACGGTTATGTAATCGCACTCGGCAAATATCTGTTCCTTTCCGGTGGCCTTTTGAATCTTTCTGGAAAGGCGCCAGGCCGCGTCTACCGACAGGTGAGTATCAAAGCCCAGAACCTCCATGCCCAGGTTGTATGCGTCATTGGCCACTATTCCGCCTATGGCGCCCAAACCTATAACGCCCAGCTTCTTTCCCTTTATTTCGCCGCCCACAAAGGCTTTTTTGCCCTTTTCCACCATCTTGGGAACCTCGGCTCCGTTGCCCTTTATTGTGGAAACCCATGCGGTAGCGGCAAGCAGGTTGCGGCTGGAGAGCAGCATGGCTGCAAGCACCAGTTCCGCTACGCCGTTGGCATTTGCGCCCGGAGTATTGAACACCGCCACGCCGTTGGCGGCATAATCGGCGCAGGGGATATTGTTAGTGCCTGCTCCGGCTCTCGCTACAGCGAGCACGCTCTGCGGCAAATCAAAGGAATGCATATCGGCGGAGCGGACAAGAATACCCTCCGGATTTACAGCCTCCGAAGAAACGCTGTATTCATCCTTGGGGAGATGATCGTAAATACGGTCGGAAATAGGATTAAGAGTAAGAATGTTTTTCATTGATGTTCCTGCTTTCCGGCGGAGATCCGCCTCTTTTTTTAATGAGCGGCTTATTTGTTTTCCAGCTCGAACTTTTTCATAAATTCAATAAGAGCTTTTACTCCCTCTACCGGCATGGCGTTATATATGGAGGCTCTCATGCCGCCCACCAGCCTGTGCCCTTTGAGTGTGAGCAGACCGGATGCCGCCGCTTGCTTTACAAAGGCGTCGTCCAGCTCCTTGGAGGGGGTAACAAACGGTACGTTCATTATGGAACGGTCCTCTTTGGCAACCGAGTTGGTGTAGAAATCGGAGCCGTCGATAAAATCATACAGCAGGCCTGCTTTATATTTGTTGATTTTCTCCATCTCGGCTATGCCGCCCATGGCCAGCAGATGCTCAAAGACCAGACCGGCAATATAAATCTGATATGTGGGCGGAGTGTTGTACAGGCTGTCCGCATCGGCCTGAGTCTTCCATGCCAGCATGGTGGGGCAGATATCGGATTTGCGGTCCAGCAGGTCCTCCCTGACAATCACTATTGTAAGCCCCGCAGGTGCGATATTCTTCTGCGCACCGGCATATATAACGGAAAACTTGCTTATATCCATTACTTCGGAAAGAATATTTGAAGACATATCGGCTACCAGCGGCACATTGCCCGTATCGGGCAGCACGGTATAGCGCGTACCGAAGATGGTATTATTGGTGGTAATGTGGACATAGTCCGCATCGCTGTCAAAATCCGAAGCCTTGGTTTTGGGAATATATGTGTAGGTCTTATCCTCACTGGAGGCTACCACGCGCGCATTTGTAAAACGGGAACCCTCTTTGTAGGAGAGCTTGGCAAAGTTGCCGGTTACGATATAATCGGCCTTGCCGTTTACCGAGAGGTTAAGGGGTACGGCGGCAAACTGCTGGCTTGCCCCTCCCTGCACAAACAGCACCTTGTAGCCCTCCGGAATATTCATAAGGGTGCGGAGATCGGCTTCGGCTTTTTTGATTATGGCATCATAGCATTTTGCACGGTGCGACATTTCCATTACCGACATTCCGGTTCCTTCATAGTCCAGCATCTGTGCCGCAGCTTTTTCAAGCACCGGCAGAGGAAGCATGGAAGGTCCTGCGCTGAAATTATAATTCCTCATTTACAAATCCTCCAATTGCATAGTTGCGAGTATAATTAAATATATTATTACAGTATATTATACATGCTTTATTTTGCTAAAGCAAGTATTTATTTTTCATTTGAAGTATTTAACTCCGGACTTGAACAGCTGCATATCGTATGAACCCGGAACATTTTTGGCAATATTCCGTCCGGCGCGCTCGGTGTGCCCCATCTTTCCCAGCACCCTGCCGTCCGGAGACACTATACCCTCTATGGCCGCAACCGAGCCGTTAAGATTGTACCGGCCGTCGGCGGACGCATTGCCGTCCAGGTCACAGTACTGGGTAATGATCTGTCCGTTTTGTATCAGGGACTGCAGCGCTTCCTGCCCGCAGGCAAACCTGCCTTCACCGTGAGATACGGCCACCGAGTAAACCTCGCCCACGCGGCAGGAGCTCATCCACGGTGAATTAACTCCGGCCACGCGCACCCGCACAATGGAGGAAATATGCCGTCCGATGGTGTTGTATGTAAGTGTGGGATCCTCCGGCCGGACGGCGCCTATATGGCCGTAGGGAAGCAATCCGGTTTTTATCAGCGCCTGGAAGCCGTTGCATATACCCATCGCAAGACCGTCGCGCTTATAAAGAAGCTCCTCCACGCACCGGGAAATGAGCTCGTTTCTCAGCACCGTGGCGATAAACTTTCCGCTGCCGTCCGGCTCGTCGCCGCCGGAGAATCCGCCCGGAAGCATAAGAATATTTGCGTTATTAATAAGCACGGCAAACTCCTCAATGGAGCGTTTTATTTCATCCGCGTTGCGGTTGCGCAAAACAAAAATGTCGCAGGCGGCACCGGCGTCCTCAAAAGCACGTGCCGTATCCACTTCGCAGTTTGTGCCCGGGAATACCGGTATTACCACGCGCGGCACCGCTCTTTTCACGGTACACGAAGGCAGCGCCTTAGGCGGCATATTAAGGTTTTCCACGCTTTGACGCAAAGGTGCGGCATAACACTGGAATACAGGATCCAGTGTGCCGGTATAGGCCTTTATGGCCTCGTCAAAGCTCAGGCTCGTGCCGTTAATGCTTATTTCGCTGCCGCAGGTGCGTCCGATAACCCTGCCGCCCAGTTCCTCTATTGCGTCGCGGTCGGCCTGCACCACTACCGAGCAAAGTCCGGAAGCAAACAGCGCACCTTGCTCCGCTTCCGCGGTAAAGCCTACGGTGTTGCCCATTGCCATTATGCACAGCGCCGCCGCAACGCCGCCGTTATCCACCGGGTATGCGGCAAGTATCTTTTTGTCGCCTATCAGCTTATGCAGCCGCGCACACATGGTCTTTACCGCTCCCGAATCGGGCAGCATATCGTCGGTATACGGGATTTTCACCAGTCCCAGGAAGCTCTCCTGCGGTTTAAGCTCTGTAGAGATAATATCGGAAGCTTTATGCGTAGCTATTGCAAAATTCACAAGCGTCGGGGGCACATCCAGGTCGTTAAAGGAGCCGCTCATGGAATCCTTTCCGCCGATGGAAGGGGTATTAAAGTCCAGCTGAGCCTTTACCGACCCAAGCAGCGCAGCGCAGGGCTTGCCCCAACGGGTATCGGTATCGCGCAGACGCTCAAAGTATTCCTGCTGAGTAAGCCGCGCCCGCGATATGTCGGCACCGGTGCAGGCCAGCTTTACCAGAGAGTGCGCTACCGCAAAATATGCGCCGTGGAACGGCGAAAAACGCGCAATGCGCGGATTATAACCCCAGCTCATCACGGTGGCAGTATCGGTGTCTCCGTGTTCCACCGGAAGCTTGGCCGCCATGGCGCAGGCAGGGGTCAGCTGACGCACGCCTCCGAAGGGCATGAGCACGGTACCTTTGCCTATTGTGGAATCAAAGCGCTCGCTCAGCCCCTTCTGCGAGCAGACGGACAGATGCTTGAGATTTGCAAGCAGCGCGCCCTTCATGTCGCCCTTTTGCAATAGCGGCGCCACGGTATCCAGCGGTTCGGTAAGCACCCCGCAGCGCTCCGGAGCTTCAATGCAGACATTGGCGCTCTGGGTTACGCCATTGGTGTCAAGGAAGGAGCGTTCAAGGTCCACTACGGTCTCGCCTCGCCAGGTCATGCGCAGCCGGCCGGTGTCCGTCACAACGGCCACGGCAGTGGCGTCCAGGTTTTCGGCATGGGCAAGGGCTATGAATTTATCCGCATCGTTTTTGTCCAGAACTACGGCCATTCTCTCCTGAGACTCGCTTATTGCCAGTTCGGTGCCGTCCAGACCGTCGTATTTCTTGGGCACAAGATCAAGGTTTATATCCAGAGCCTCGCTCAGCTCCCCTATCGCAACACATACACCGCCGGCGCCGAAATCGTTGCAGCGCTTGATAAGCCCTGAAACCTCGGGCGAACGGAACAGGCGCTGCAGCTTGCGCTCCGTGGGAGCATTACCCTTCTGCACCTCCGCGCCGCAGGTGGAAAGGCTTTCCGCCGTATGCGCCTTGGAGGAGCCGGTGGCGCCGCCGCAGCCGTCGCGGCCCGTAGCGCCGCCCAGAAGCACTATTACATCGCCGGGAACCGGGCGCTCACGGCGTATATTGGCCCTGGGAGCGGCGCCCACTACGGCGCCTATCTCCAGCCTCTTTGCTATATAGCCGTCATCGTATATCTCACTTACCTGCCCGGTGGAAAGACCTATCTGATTGCCGTAAGAGGAATATCCCGCCGCGGCGGTAAGGGTCAGCTTGCGCTGCGGCAGCTTGCCCTCCAGCGTATCGCTCACAGCGGCTAACGGATTGCCGGCTCCGGTAACGCGCATGGCCTGGTATACATAGCTGCGCCCGGAGAGCGGGTCGCGTATCGCTCCGCCAAGACAGGTGGCCGCGCCGCCGAAGGGCTCTATCTCGGTGGGATGATTGTGGGTCTCGTTTTTGAACATTATCACCCATTCCTGAGTTTCGCCGTTAATATCGGCGTTTACAACCACGGAGCAGGCGTTTATTTCCTCGGACTGATCCAGATCCACCAGCCCGCCGCGCTTTTTTATCTCCTTTGCGGCAATGGTAGCCAGATCCATAAGCGTGATATCCTTGGGACGGCGTCCGCTGTAGACGTTATCGCGTATCTCAAGATACAGCCTCCACGCTTCTTTGATGGGCGTCGAAAGCTCACCGTCCATGATCTCCACATTTTCCAGTCTTGTTAAGAAGGTGGTGTGACGGCAGTGATCCGACCAGTATGTATCTATTACCTTAAGCTCGGAAATGTGCGGATTTCTGCCCTGAGAGGCAAAATAGTCACGGACAAACTCCAGGTCCGCAAGAGTCATTGCAAAACCCATGGAGGCATGATACCGTGCCATTTCCTCATGCGTCATGCTTAAAAAATTCTCCACCACGGCTACCGGAGGCGGCACCGGGGCGTCAAGCGAAAGAGTGACCGCCGGTTCCAGCGATGCAAGACGGGCCTCCACCGGGTTGACGGTATATTTCTGTATCTTTTCTATGTCGGTCTTTGTCAGCTTGCCGGTCAGCACATATACTTTGGCGCAGCGCACCTTGGGCGCCGCCTTGCCGGTAAGCAGAGAGCAGCACTGCGCGGCGGAATCGGCGCGCTGGTCAAACTGTCCGGGAAGATACTCCACAGCATAGACGGTCCCTTCTGCCTCCAGGCTGCGCATGACATTGTCCGCATTCGGCTCGGAAAAAATGGTGGGAACGGCTTTTTCCAGCTCCTCGGCGTTCAACCCCTCTATGTCGTACCTGTTTATTATGCGAAGTGTCTCAAGGGAATGTATAAGCAGGTTTTCCCTGATATCCGCCAGCAGCGCCTGTGCCTCGATATCAAAACCGCTTTTCTTTTCCACGAAAATTCTCTCTACGCTCACAAATATCTCCGTTTCTCCGGCGATTAAGCATTTTCCGGCGCTGCCGTCGCCGGACGGCGGTTCGCCCTGACCTTGCTGAGGTCCGCACAAATCTGGATTTTTGAATATTATAACACGAAATACCCAAACGGGAAACAGAAAGAAGTCTGATTTAATTGTTTTTGGAGATTATTCGGGTTTAATGTACGGGTTTTTAACATATACCGCCGTCTATGGCGCTGTAATCCGGCACAAGCCGCCCGTATCAGAGCCGCTAGCGGCAAACATAAAGAATCAGTTGTACAAACCGCGATTTATGTGATAAAATTATAATAACTTAATATCCTTGCGGCGGTAACCGTGCCGGGCACGGTTTTAATAGGGAAGCCGGTGAAAAACCGGAGCAGCCCCCGCTACTGTAAGTCCCTGCCGGAAAAAGGCTGCGCATTATGTCACTGTGAAAACGGGAAGGCGCGCATGTCTTGGGATAAGCCAGGAGACCTGCCGCGGCATTGTATTTTGTTTGCTTCTCGGAGGGAGAAGCGGAGCAAAACCGGAAAGATTTTTCTTGCCGGTCTGCTTTGCATCCCGCCTCAGGCGCAGTAAATCTGCGCATCCGGAGCGGGTTTTATTTTATGCAAAAATATTAAGCAAAATGGCGGCCCTGCGGACGGTATTCCGTCCCACACCGCCGGGAAAGGAAAACATGAAAAGAAGAATACTGTCACTGGCTATTGCACTGCTGCTTGCGCTGAGCCTCATAGGCTGCGCCGGCACCGAAAACACCTCGGAAGTACCGTCTGCAAGCTCCGGGAATACCGAAACCGCAACCCCTTCATCCGGTACCGATAGTACCGAAATTAGAGTCACCGATCTCTCCGGCGTAAGCGTGACTCTGGAGAAAACGCCGTCCAAGGTCGTATCCCTTGTGCCAAGCGTTACAGAACTGCTTTTTGCTCTGGATGCGGGCAATCTCATCGTAGGACGCGACAGCTCCTCAAATTATCCAGAGCAAGCAGAGGATATTCCGGTAATGGGCGACTACTCCGGCCCCAATCTTGAACTTATAGTTGCCGCGGAGCCCGATGTGGTCTTTACCTCCGGCAAGCTTCAGGCCGAGGCCGAGGAACAGCTCCGCAATGCCGGAATAGCCGTTATAAGCGCCGAAGCCGGAACACTGGAGCAGATAAATCAGAGCATCGAACTGCTGGGCGCCGTATGCGGCAAAAAAGAACAGGCCGACACTCTCTGCGCTCAGGCAGGTGATATGCTCAAGTCCCTGGAATCCCGGAATATAAGCGGCGTAACCGCTTACTATATCGTATCAACCGGCGAATACGGCGAATGGACGGTAGGCCCCGGCTCGTTTATTTACGATGCCCTAACCCTTGCCGGGGTTGAGCTTATTACAAAAGATGCCGAGTACGCTTATCCCCAGTACTCGCTTGAAGCCATCGCACAGGCAAACCCCTATGTTATTATAGCCGATACCTATACGACACGGGAATATCTTGAAAGCGCAGAAATGTTCAAGGATCTGGACGCCGTTAAAAACGGAAGAATGATTTTTATAGACGCCGATAAAGCATCCCGTCCCACTCTGAGATTTTTTGAAGAAATGCTCTCCTGTACCGACAGCATAAAAGCGCTTACAGAATAAATACCGGACGCTTCCGCGATTGCGGCAGGAATTAAGAGGTGACGCTATGAAAAAATCCCGGTTTGCGCTTTATATGTGTATTTTCGGAGCCGCTGCGGTTTTATCCGCGCTTCTGGGCTGCGCAGCAGGCGCGGCGCAGATGTCTCTGCCGGAAGTTATAGATGCCATTTTTACCGGTTCCGGCACAAACGGCATCATAGTGCGCACACTGCGGCTGCCGCGGGTGCTGGCCGCGCTGCTGGTGGGCGGCGCTCTGCCGGTATGCGGCTGCGCCCTGCAGGGGTTGTTCAAAAACCCCATGGCGGATACCGGAATACTGGGAATAAGCGCCGGAGCATCTCTGGGCGTCACCTTCTGTCTGCTGTTCTGCTCCAAGGCCGCCGGGCTGATAAGCACTTTTGCCTTTATATTCGGATGTCTGACGGTGGTGCTGATATATGGGCTGTCCAGAATCTGCAGGGGAAGCACGCTGGGGCTGATACTTTCCGGCGTGTGTGTTTCGGCATTCCTGTCCGCAATACAGAATTTTCTGCTGATGAGCGACAACACAAAGCTGGAGCAGGTTTACGGCTTTATGATGGGCTCGCTGTCCGGGGCTTCATGGCAGCAGCTTTCCTGGAGCGCGCCCCTTATTATCACGGGCTGCACGGGCATAATGCTGCTTGCCCGGCCGCTCAATCTGCTTCAGTCCGGCAGCGAGCAGGCGGTTTCCGCCGGGCTTAACGAACCCGCGGTGCGGGTTGCGCTGTTAGCGCTTTCGGCGTTGGTATGCTCCAGTGCCGTTGCGCTCAGCGGAACCATCTCCTTTGTCGGACTGATAATACCGCATTGCATGAGATATCTGACAGGCGGCGATTTCCGGCGCCTCCTGCCGTTATCTTTCGTATGCGGCTCCGGGTTCATGGTGCTTGCCGATCTTCTTGCGCGCACCGTAATTGCGCCGCTGGAACTGCCCATAGGCGTTCTCACGGCAATACTGGGTGCGCCGCTGTTTTTCTCTCTGATGGTAAGGAGGCGAGACGGTGCTAAGGATTGAAAACCTCCGTTTTTCGTATTACGGCAAAAGTATAATAAACGGTATTGATCTTGATATCGGCACGGGACTGACCGTTCTGTTAGGACCCAACGGATGCGGAAAAACCACTCTGATGCGCCTGATGTGCGGCCATCTGAACCCCGAGAGCGGAAGCTGCACTCTGGACGGGCGCGAAATCAGAACCATTCCCGCACGCAGCAGGGCAAGACGTCTTGCCTATGTAAGCCAACGCGGATATGCAGGAGGAGATATATCGGTCAGGGACAGCGTACTGCTTGGCAGATATGCCTTTACCGGCATTCTGCGCTCCTATTCTGCTCTTGACATTTCTGCGGCGGAAAACGCCATGGCCAGGTGCGGCGTGCAGGAACTTGCGGACAGAAGCGTACTTGCGCTCAGCGGAGGCGAACTTCAGCGCGTTCTGCTTGCAAAAGCGCTTGCGCAGATATATTATGCCCCCGGCAGCGCATTTTCGGCTTTGCTGTTGGACGAGCCTGTAACCGGGCTTGATATAAAGCATCAGCTGCGCTTTATGGCCCTTGCAAAGGAGATATCGGCAGAAAGATGCGTCATGGCGGTTTTGCATGATATCGAGCTTGCCGCACGCTTTGCGCAGCGCATAATTGTTATAAAGGACGGGCGCATCTTTGCCGACGGCAGCCCGGCCGAGGTGCTCACGGCAGACGTACTCAAAGAGGTCTGGGAGATAGACGGCAGCATTTCCTACATAAGCGGTCAGCCGTTTCTCAAACTGAGCGGCGACGGCATCTGATTTTTGCGTGATTATCCGTGCAGCCGCATATTTCCCGTATAAAGTCCGTCCCGGGCGTCAGCGCAAAATCGGCACAAAAAAACAGGGCATATCTGCCCTGCTGTTAATTTTTCATATATATGCAGAACGCCGCTGCGGCTATACATTAAGCACCATTGTGTCCAGCACATATTCAAATACCGGCAGATAGTCCTCCAGCATATCCTGAG
>JAQXIQ010000024.1 GCA_029007865.1 Bacillota bacterium | reverse complement strand
CGTTGTAATCGCAGTAGAACCTGTCCGAAACATATATCAACTCCACGGTGCTGCCGTCAGAGGCGGTCAGATACAGCTTTACATCAAAGCCGGCCTCCCGCTTTTTGAGCAGTATCTCGGCGTCCGCGTCAAACTTGGCTATACCGTCCGCCGTAACCTGCAGCTTTGTGCCAAGCAGGAAGCTCTCCTGCTTAAGGGTATTCTGTGCGGCACTTACGGCGCGGATAAGCTCAGATGCCGGAGCGTACTCGCCCTGCGGCTCAAGTGCGTATTCCTCCGCGCTGCTCTCCGTCACGGTTAAGTTGATTCCGATGCTGTTTTCCATAACGGTAAGCCCGCTTGCGGACAGTCCGTCTGCCCGCAGCTCCGCCGTTATTTCATCGTCACCTATGTTAAACCGCACGTGCAGTCTGTCCCCGCTGTATTCTATGCTCTTTATGGCGTTTATGACGCTTTCCACCGAGATATTATTGATAAACTCGGCATATTGTGCGCTTATAAGCTCGGTTTCGGGCAGCAGCCCAAGCGCCTTCAAATCCCCGAAATCCTCCGGAATGCAGCTTATTTTCATACTGCCGCACGTTATATAGAACACGCCCTGCCTGCAGATAAGCTCAAGCGGTATTCCCTCAATTTCGGTATTTACCGCGAAATCCCCGGTGTTTTTGTTAAGCAGTATGTGCGCGTCATATACGGTCTCGCCCACGGTCAAGCGTGCATCAAAGGCAAAGGACGCGCTGTCAACAAGCCCGGCATAGCCCTTGATCAGCTCCCACGCTCCGGCGCGGTCTTCGGGCTCCGTCATCTCTATCAGCCTGCTGAGGCTGTCAAGCTGCATATATTCTCCGTCAGCCGGAGCCTGCACGCCGCAGTCCGGGTATTGCAGCTCAATATTCACAAAGGTCTGGCCGACGCCGGAAATCGGCAGCCGCTCCACCGAAAGCCCGGTTATATAGCCGCCGTCAAATGTTGCCTTAACCGCAATATCGTCGGCTCCTTCCTGTCCGAGCAAGTCTCCCGCAAGCACCGCGCCCAGCTCTCCGTCCGCCGCGCTCAGGCTCTTTATTCCGCTTATAAGCTCGGGTAGCTCCGGCAGCTCTATGCCGTTTACAAACGAGAGATCGGGCAGCCGCGGATTGAGTATGGACAGATCTATCCTGTCCTCCGGCGCGACATCCAGCATCTCGTCCAGCAGAGGAATATCTATGCCCATAAGCTCCTTTAATGCCGCCAGTATCGGCATAAGCTTTTCCTTGCTGATGGTCAGTTTCATGCCGTTGTAATCGCAGTAGAATCTGTCCGAGACATATATCAGCTCCACGGTGCTGCCGTCGGACATTACAAGATATATCCTTGCGTCAAAGCCGCTCTCCCGCTTTTTGAGCAGTATCTCGGCGTCCGCATCAAACTTGACGATACCGTCCGCAGTAACCTGCAGCTTTGTGCCAAGCAGGAAGCTCTCCTGCTTAAGGGTATTCTGTGCGGCGCTTATCCCGCGGATAAGCTCAGATGCCGGAGCGTACTCGCCCTGCGGCTCAAGTGCATATTCCTCCGCGCTGCTCTCCGTCACGGTTAAGCTGATGCCGATACTGTTTCCCATAACGGTAAGCCCGCTTGCGGACAAGCCGTCCGCGCGCAGCTCCGCCGCGATCTCGTCGTCACCTATGTTAAACCGCACGTTCAGGCTGTCTCCGTCGTACTCAATGCTATTTATGGCATTTACTGCGCTCTCCACAGATATATTATTGATAAAATCGGTGTATTCCTTGCTTATAAGCTCGGTCTCGGGCAGCAGCTCAAGCGCCTTCAGCTCCCCGAAATCCTCCGCAGTACAGCTTATTTTCATGCTGCCGCACGTAATATAGAACACGCCCTGCCGGCAAATAAGCTCAAGCGGTATTCCCTCAATTTCGGTATTTACCGAAAAATCCCCGGTGTTTTTGTTTAGCAGTATGTGCGCGTCATATACGCCGTCACCCACAGTAAGCTGCGCATCAAAGGCAAAGGACGCGCTGCCCAACAGTCCGGCATACTCCGCAAGCAGTTTTTCCGCCCCGGTAAGGTCGGTAAAGCTCTCCGTCGGAGGAATCTCCACCTTGGTCTCCGCGGGACTGATGCTTATTTTTTGTTCGCTCTCTCCGATTGCGGCGATGAGCTGAACGGAAAGCAGCTTAAGGCCGTCAGCGGTGTCCAGCTCTGCGGCCAGCTTCAGCTTATCCGTACTGAGGCTTGCCGTCATTACGCTGCCGCTTTGGGAAACCTTCAGCCCTTTCATAAGCTCGTCGGTAATGTCCTTATTAGACGGCACTTCCACTCCTATCATTTCCAGAACGGTATTTACCGCCTCAAGCAGGGATTCCTTCTCCATGCATACGCTTATCTGTCCAACGCGCGCCTGCAGCATATCTCCGCGGTACGCGGCAAATATCTCCGTACCGTCCAGTACGCCCTGCACGGCAACCTGCGGCACATCCGGATCGATACTCAGGGCAAGTCTGCCTTCGATAAAGCCCTGCAGAACCACACTGTAGTCAGGCTGAGCGTGCAGCATATCGGTTATAATGCTCAGCGTTTCGTCCTCCGGCTCCTGCGGCTTTTCCGTCACCGGGCCTATATCGTCCTTATTTATGCCGCCGGTCTGGCTGAAATCCCCGAATATCTCGGTCAGCTCACCCGTGCAATTGGCATTGCCGATAAGGGGTATGCTGATATCGTAATTCTCCGTGCGTTCAAGCCTTAGCGGACGCCATGCCGAATCTATGGTCAGAGTGAGGGTAACGGAGTGGAATACCGGGTATTCCGAAGCACCGCCCATTGTCTTGACCTCGCGGCAGTAATATGCCGCGGCCTCCGCCGCATTAAGCTCATATTCAAAGGTATAGCTGTCATTGTCACTCTGAAGCAGACGGGCCGAAACAACTGTGCTGTCGTTTATTATATACGCCGTAAGCGCTTTGGGCGAGGCGCCGTAGTTCTGCAGATATTCCTCCTGTGTTATGGCATATACATCCTCTGCCCACTGAACGCTGTCATCGTCTATCTTTACCGCCTTGCGAACCAATATATCGCTTCCGTCGCTGTAATACTTCTGCTCGCCCACTTTTTTAAGCGCAGAACGGCTTACCGCCTCGGTGAATACATCGTTCCCGTCCGCAATGCGCTTGTTGCTCACCTGCTGTTCATAATCGATAAAGCCCAGCTTTGCGCGTACCACTCCGGTAGTGGTGCTGGTATAGCCCTTGAGCTGCTGCACTACTCCCATAGTTATGGCGATGTTCTCCTGGGGAGAATACATGGACGGGTCTCCCTCTGCGGGCAGCTGTGCAATATCGCTTTCCCCTCCGGACACAGGAACATCGGGCTGTTCCCTGAAAAACCACTTGGCCGCAACCAGCACAAGCACCACAACGAGCAAAAGCGAGCATCCGGCCAGAACACGTTTCCCGTGCTTCCACTTGCCGCACCCGCTTTTCTTTTCTTTTGTCTCCATAGCGTAACCTTCCCCTGTATCGGGGTTTCCTTTCCCGCACGACGCCCGGCACAACAAATACCATCCGATGTCCTTCGCACCGGAATAATAATCTGTAATACCCTGCCGACATGCCTGCAGTATAAAATAAAAATAATTACGCTTTATTATACAATCCGCAAATGCAAAAGTCAATTATGCCTAAGACATTTTTTTACTTTTTTCCGGCGTCCGGCGCCGCTTCCGGCACCGCTCTTAAAGCAAGCCTTCTGCGCTCTTTTTCGCTCACTTCCGGCGCCGATTTACCGCGTGGTGTTTTCCTGCTCCGCCGCCCTGAACACCTCTATTCTCTCCATAACCTCCGCGCATATTTCCAGCACCGCCCCGTCCTCTCCCTCCCGGGCCGCGCTGCAATTGATTGCAAGCACATCGCAACGGGGCAGTGTCGAGCGCAGCTCCTGCTCCATCCTGTCCCGGTTTTCCTCCAGAGCCTCCTGCGGCGTAAGCGTTACATAGCTCACTGCTTCCTCAGAGTATGTGATGTGCTCCACATATACCGGCAAGCCCATATTCATCACCTTGCATATCCGGCTTTCGGTGCTGTAATGCTCAAACGGCACCTCGCCTCCTCCGAAGCTCCTGCCCATAATGACCACCCGGCGGTAATGCGCCGTCCTGCCCGTGGGCGTACGCACCTGACGGGTAAGCGGCACGGTTTCCTGCAGGGAGTACCATACCCTGGCGTTGCAGTATCCCATGGCGGCAACATAGCCGGCAGGTTTCTCCGCATAAATGAGCTGCCCGCTTATAAGCACCTGTCCCGGGAGCACCAGCTCTCCTTTTTTTACCGCAGCGGTCCCCTGGAGCACCACCAGCTCCTCCACTAACGCCGTTTTACCCGCCACCATGTCGCCGGGCGTTTTGTAATCCGGCTGTGGAAGCACCGGTTTTTCCTTGACGGTGACATTTATGCTTACTCCGCGCCGGGTTATGGATATCCACTGCAGCCTTTCGTCCTCCCTGAGTATAGCGCTCTCGGCCTCGTCCAGGCGCTCTCCGGTCAGCCTTGCCCCGGTTACTATGCCATGCCGTGCAAGTGCCTCCTCCATATCCTGCCGGCTTACGGCGTCAAGACCTTTTATATCCAGCAAAAACACCCTGCCCTGCAAAAGTATTATTGCCGCCGTCACAACTGCGGCGGCCGCAAAGAGACCGTATCTCGTGCGCGCGGCAAGCAGGGCGGGAATTATTCCTCCGCTGCGGATTATCTGCGCGTTTATACCCAGCTTTTTTAGTTTTTTTCCATCCCTTACCGAACATCTTGCCGTCAGGGAGGTATAGCTTTCCCGTCTGCAGTCGTGCAGCTTTATGCCCGCGGCCAGCATCTTTTTTATGTCCTGCTCTATCCCCAGTCCGCTGAGCTTTATAAATATGTACCCGGTAATACGCGTCCTGTCCAAAGCTCCCACCCCAAAGAAATATTCCGTCAAACGCCCCGCTTATACGACACCGAGTTTATTCTCCCCCTCAGCACCACAATACCGTTGCTCAGCTCCTGCGCCACAAGCCCCTTCCCTTCCACCGTGACCTCAAAGCCCCGGCACACCAGCCTTATCGTATCGCTTGTAAGCACCGGTATACTGCAAAAATTCTCAACGGTACAATAGCAGTCCTGCACTATATGCACTCCCACGCTGCCCGCTACGGCCTCGGGCGGCAGATCCATAAAATGCGCCACGCGCAGAGCCGCCGATGCGCCGGACTTCCTGTTCCTTTTTATCACCGTATTCACCTCTGTTAATTCTATGACGCCGCAAAGCCAAATAAAACAAAAAGGATACGGCAACAATTCACCGTATCCTTATAACCCCGTAAACCCTTAGCCCGCGGTTATCCTCACGTCGCAAAGCATCAATCGTCATCGTCGTCATCATCGTCGTCATCATCGTCATCGTCGTCATCGCTTTCAAAATCCACGGTAACGCCTATTCCGGACTTCGGCTTTTTGAAAATAAAGTAGAACACCGGGATTGTCAGAAATAGCACCCAGCTCCATGCCCACGCCCCGGGTACCAGGAAGCCAAGGGTCAGAAATGCCAGGGTCGCAAATACCGGGTAGGCAAAGTAATGCGCCGACCGTTTATAAATGCAGGTTATGACGGAATGGAATATCGGTATGGTTAAAAATATCAGCCAGCCCGGATGCCACAGGGAGCCCAGAAAGCCCATGAGCAGATAGGCAATACATACCACTACCGAGAAGGGGAACTCCTTCCACCTTTTATGCCACTGACTTCTTCTGTCATAATCCTCTCCGTTGACTATGACATGCCCTTTGCCTATATGCACCTCGTCATTCTTGTCATGGATATGAACCCCGCTGCAGTCAACATGAACATAGTCTTCACCGTCGGTAATATGTATGCCGCCGTCGGTAATATGTATGCCGCCCTTGCCTGCATTGTCCTTGGTCTTGTTCTTTGCGGCGTCGCCGTCATTTTCATCCGCGCGGCTGCCGTCGTTTTCCTCGGAAGCCTCTGCCGTCTCTTCTTTTTCCTGATTATTACCGTTCTCCTCATCGCTGTTTTCCTCTTGCATAAGCAGCAGCTCGTTAAGAGACACATTGTAAAGCTTTGCAAGCGCTATAAGGTTATCGGTATCCGGTGACGCCTCCGCCCTCTCCCATTTTGAGACCGCCTGGCGGGAGATGCCCAGCTTGTCGGCAAGCGCCTCCTGGGACAGACCGTTCTTTTTTCTCAGCTGCACAAGATGATTTGCTATTTCGATATTCATAATATAACCCCTCTCATATAAATATTACACATTACCGCACCGACGGCCGCTTACAGAATGTTTCCGTCTCTGAACAGACGTATTTCTTCTCCGGCATCATATATCTTTGTCAGCTTTTCCTTGCTCGTTCTTATACGCATCTCATTGCTTAAAACCCAAACCGGAAGTCTGTACGCACGCATACGCATCTTTCCCTTTCTGCAGTTTTCCGGGCTTATCGGCTCTTCGCCTCCGTCCTCCTGCAAAAGGGATTATATCGGAAACCTTGTCGGTTGCACCACCTATTCTGCATTGCAATCCGGCAACTATCGGTTGCATTTTGATAAAAAACGCCGTTTTAAGGCGTTTTCACTCTTTGCTCTTCTGTTCAAACAGCGGAATTTTCATAAACAGCCTGATGCTAATGGGGGCTCTGCTGCGGTTGACCGCATGCTTATATATCAGCACCGCGGCTATAACAAGCGTACCCAGTATAATGCCCACCCTGCTTTGTGTGAGCAGCGCGGTTATTATAAGGGTTACCGACGCTATGATAATACACAGCGAGTGCGGCTTAAGCGTCATTATAAAGGTGGTAAATATAAGCGGGAATGCCAGCCCGTAGATTATGCTGCTGACCTGAAATACCGCCGCCAGGGAGCCGAAAGCCGAGCTTATAGCCTTGCCTCCCTTAAACCTGAGCAGCGGAGTAAAGGCATGCCCCAGTACCGGAGAGGCAAGTACAAGTCCGAACAGCGGATGCGCCGTGTCCAGCAGTCCGCAGGAAATATATACCGGTATAAAGCCTTTGAGAAAATCCAGCAGCAGACACAGCAGTCCCATAGGCTTGCCGCAGTATATCATTACATTTGTCATGCCGGGATTATGGTCATCGCTAAGCTTTATGATATCCACACCCTTGAATATCAGCGGAAGATAATAGCTGTACATTACGCTTCCCGAAGCGTAGCCCAAAAGCGCCGCAATAAAATATTTATACACCGCATCCTCCTCAATATAAAAATAATTAAAATATAAAAACGAAGAATATATCAGTCCCTTAAAATATAGTCGCAGATATCCCTGGCGGCAAATCTGTTTATGTTTTCGCGCTGGGCGCGCATCATTTTTTCCCTCGCAGCGCGATTACTGAGCAGCAGGTCTATGACCTCCAGCTGATCGGCAACGCTCTTGCAGGAGGCCGCCATGCCGTGCGAAGTAAAAAACTCGGCGTTTTTGGTCTCGCATCCCGGAATGGGACGGGTAAGTATGGCCGGTACATTCTTGACCGCAAATTCCGTGGTGGTAAGTCCGCCGGGCTTGGTCAGCAGGACATCCGCCGCGTCCATATACAGTCCGACAAGCGGAGTAAAATCCACCACCGTGACATTATCCCTGCCCGCAAACTCGCTGCGCACACGGCTTTTGAGCTGCTGGTTTCCGCCGCCCAGCAATACCGCCGAAACTCCGTCGCCGTACCTTGAAAGCAGTCCGGATATAAGCGAGCTGGCATCGCCGAAGCCCATTGACCCCGACATGATAAGCACGCAAGGCCGCTCCGGGTTCAGTCCCAGCTTTACTCTTGCCGTCTGTTTGTCCGTCCTTTTGTTAAACTGCTCGGACACCGGAATGCCAAGGGGAAGCAGACGCTCCGGAGGAATACCGGCCCTGCAGTATTCCTGCACCAGCTCCCGGTGCGGCAATATGAAAACATCGGGCTTGGTCTCCTCCCAGAACGGGATACATGTATAATCCGTGGAAATCACAACGGAGCGCACATTCACATCGCCGCGTTTGTTAAGAGCCGTGAGTGCCTCTGCGGGAAACAGGTGCGGCATGACCGCCACATTAAAGCCGTTTTCCTGAATGAAGCGTCGCAGGTTATCCTTGTTTAAGACATTGGCATAATAAACGGGGGATTTGATATACCTGGAGCTTATCAGCCCTCCCGCCTTATATATTATCCCGAACAGCCGCGGCACCTTGGTGACCATATCCACATAGCCCTGTGAAATATTGCGGCTTATCCTGCGGCTTGCAAGCCCCAGATAATCGGCAAATGCGCAGCTGCAGCCGCGCCTGCACAGTTCCTCGAATATAGCCCGTCCCGCAGCGTTATGTCCTCCTCCCGTATTGCAGGAAAGAATCAAAACCTTTTTTTCAGCCATTTAATATCCTCCGACCGTACCATCCGCAGGCGTTTAATGTGCCGCAAGGCACGCTTGCCATGCCACGAATGTTATTCTTTATAATCTTTTGTTCAAAGCCTGCTGCAGCAGCTGCTCTCTTTCGTTGGGAAAGCCCTCTATTACCATATCAAGCAGGCTCTCCAGACAATCGCCTATCTCCCTGCCGCGGTACCCAAGCGCCTTCATATCGTCGCCGTTTACCGCAAGTCCGGAGAGCGAGAAGCATTCTCCGCTGCGAATTATATCCTGTGCAAGCCTGCGCACCTCATCTATGTGCGGCGGAACCGCTCTGTCCGTTTTTTTAGCCGCAGCGTCCGCCTCCATAAGGGAGAGCAGAGGAAACAGGAGCTCTCCGTTTGCGCGCAGCAGCCTTTTAACATCCGCTCGGCTCTGGGGGAGCTTATCGTCATGGTGCAGGATAAGAAACGCCACGCGGTCCGCCGTCGCATTATCGGCGCGCAGCCGCCCCAGTATCTGCCGGGCCTTACTGCTGCCCGAAGCGGGATGCCCGTAAAAATGTCCGCCGCGCGCGTCCAGCGTAAACCGCGCAGGCTTATCTATATCGTGCAGCAGCGCGGCCAGGCGCAGGGCTTCATCCTGAGGTGCAAAAGCCACCGCACGGCATATATGAGTATACACATCAAAATCGTGATACCTGCTGTGCTGTTCAAAGCCCACGCACGGCGCAAGCTCGGGCACTACGGCGCATATCACCTGCGGAAATGCCGTAAGAGCGGCAAGCACTCCGGGACCCATGAGAGTTTTTTTAAGCTCACTGTACTTGCGCTCCGCAGATACTGCGGAAAGCCCCGGCGCCAGCCTTTTCATGGCGCACGCAGTTTCCGGTTCCGCCGTAAAGCCCAGCTGGGAGCAGAAACGCACTCCGCGCATGATCCTCAGTTTATCCTCGGAAAACCTTTTTTCCGGACTTCCTACAGTGCGCAGCAGACCGCGCCGGATATCCTCAATGCCTCCGAATGGGTCCACAAGGCCGGAATAAGGATTATACGCAAGCGCGTTTACCGTGAAATCCCGCCTTGCAAGGTCCTCCGTTATGCTTTTTGTAAAGCTCACCGCATCGGGATGCCTGCCGTCACCGTAGCTGCCGTCCACACGGTATGTGGTGATCTCCACGGGACGTTCTGTCAGCACCGTGACCGTGCCGTGACGAAGGCCGGTGGGCAAAACACGAAAGCCGGAAAAGACCTCCTGTATCTGCTCCGGAAGCGCATTTGTGGCAATATCGCAGTCGGAGCTTTGTCTGCCCATAACGGCGTCTCTGACAAAGCCGCCCACCACATAGGCCTCAAAGCCACGGCCCGACAGCATATCTATTGCCGTTTTAGCCTCATCCGTAAGTCTCAGTTCCATATCCGTCCCTCATTGAATCCGCTTTGTTGTCGCGGGATGCCTTATGCATCGTTTGCAAAACGCTCACGCCGCTGCCCCGGCACCGTGTTTCTCCGGATAACCGTCCGCAGAAACAGCCATACTCATTATCCCGTGTCCGATAAATGCGATTTTTGTACTTTTCATTCTATTTTACCACACGGAACGGTTTTTTTCAATACTCTTTCACATTGTGCATGATCCGCAATTGTAGTGTTACAATTGATGTGAGACCAAAGGTATGGAAAAAAGCGATTGAGTTTGTTAGAATAAAGTCACCACAACCCAAGTCTAACGAAAGGAACTCAATCGCCATGGTTATAGTAACAGATGTTAATCAGAAAAACAAGCGGTATTTGCCACACGAGCTGACTACAAAGATCAATTCCGTGAAACTGTACCGTCAGACAAAGGACATCGACTTTGTGCTGCGCAGGTATCACATTTCCAAGGCCTCTCTCATGCGGTGGAACAGGTCGTATAACGGCACGAAGGAATCTCTTATGCCTAAGTCACACCGTCCCCACGGCCAACATCCCAACGCGCACACGGAGGAAGAATTGAACTGGATACGGAACTACCATCGCCGCAACCCCAACATCAGCATTTGCGAGTTATATGGCAAACTGCGTCAGGAAAAGGCCTACAGCCGACACCCGGGATCATTATACCGTGTGTTTGTCCGGCTTGGATACCGCAATAAAGCGGAGTCCACGAAGAAGAAATCCAAGCATCTGGGGCACTATGATACGCCAACGAAATTGGGGGAAAAGTGGCAAATGGATGTAAAATATGTACCAACAGCCTGTTATGCCGGTACGGACAATGAGAAATTCTATCAATATACCGTAATAGAAGAAGCCAGCCGGGAACGGTTCATTTACGCTTACAAAGAAGCCAGCAGCTACAGCACGGTAGACTTTGTGCAGCGTGCAATCATTTACTTTGGCTATGCGCCTGATATGATCCAGACGGACAATGGCGGAGAATTTACTCACACGCAAAAAACCAATCGCGTTCATCCTTTGGATACTTTCTGCGGTAATCATCACATTGTCCACAAGACGATCCGTCCCAAAACGCCCTGGCATAACGGCAAAGTGGAACGCAGCCACAGGAACGACCAGGAACGGTTCTATAATTACCTGAAGTTCTATTCATACGAGGATCTACAGCTTCAGATGAAACGCTATTTACGACGATCCAACCGGATTCCTATGGCTGTCCTTGGCTGGCAATCGCCGATTCAGAAGCGACAGGAGCTGGAATCCACCCGGTTTTGCTGACTCCGGTCGGGCTTCGCCCTCCCTCCGTCAGCAAAACCGATCTTCTAACCCGTAACTCTTTCGCTTTTTCGGTCTCACATCATTGACAAATGAACATTGTGCTTAAAAACCGTATATATACCAAACAAAGTGAATCCCGAATGCGGCGCCGCCAGGCAAGCGCGCACGGCGCAGCAAATAATTGTTGACACGCCGTACCTTTAGTGATAGAATAAAAATGTTAAGGATATTTTCGGG
>JAQXIQ010000023.1 GCA_029007865.1 Bacillota bacterium | reverse complement strand
TGCTCGGACGCGCCTGCCGTTATGCTCTCCGCGGGCGCCACGCTTGCCGTGTCGCCGGGCTGGCAGGAGCAAAACAGCAGCAATAGCGCAAGCAGCGCCGCCGTAAAATACAGATGCTTCTTCAAGTTGTATTCCTCCGTTATGTTTTGTATATTAAGTATTATATCATCCGTTCCGCCGACATAACAGAGACAATCCTAACCTAGCATAGCATTTGAATAACATTTTGCCCCGCAGCGCATTTATCCCTGCTTCCAGTCCCGCTCCGCCGCCTCAATATCCTGCGCCGACGGCTCATACGGCTCAGAGGCGCACGGCAGAGAGACCTTCCCGTTTTCATCCGGGAACGGCGAAAGCTCATCATTCTCCCAGCGCGCTCTTTCCTCCTCGTTGCGGAAATCCGGAATATCAAAAGTCTTGCCGCCCTCCAGCACGCTTCTCCATGCCAGAATACCGGCGCTCGCCATGGCCGCCGCACGGTAAACGTCAAAGAACGGCTCCTTCTTCTCCCTTATGCACTGAACAAACAGATACATCACCCAGAAATCTCCGCCGCCGTGTCCCGCCTTCTCCGCTATATCACCCATGTGCTCCCATGTGCTTTCATAGCTGCTCTGCGCCTCGGCGCCTTCCGGCTTCTCCCAGTCGTTATAGCGCACCAGCACCCTGTCCATGTCCCCGCGCACCGTCTCTGCTGTTCCCTTAAGGCAGGACAGTCTGTAATACAGCCCATGCCCGCCGAAAGCGGAGCAGCCGGTCACTCTTGTCAGAGAGCCGTCGTTCATGCGGCACATAATGATCGCCGCTGCGTCAGCATTCCTTCTTGCGGTACCGCGGCACAGCTCAGGGGCATATATCGCCTCGGCGCTTACCTTTTCCGGCATTCCTCCGGTCATGTACATTATGGGCGCAAGCGAATGCGTTATATAATAGGTTCTGGGCAGATACGCGCGCCAGTGTCCGGTCGAGGGCGTGAGCATATTCAGGTCATGCCGGCTTGCGGGATGGTTGTATTCCCCCTCGGCATAAAGGATCCTGCCCAGCGTCCCTTCCTGATAGAGCCTTTTAAGCTCCAGGTTGGAACGCATAAACGGATAGTTCTCCGCCAGCATATATATAGCGCCCAGCTTCTCTTTCGCCCGGCACAGCCTGACGTTCTGCGCCATAGTCACAGCGCTTGCCGTTTCCGAAAGCACCGCTATCCCTTTTTCCATACACCGTATGGCATACTCGGCGTGCTCGCAAAAATAATTGCACAGTATCACACCGTCCATATCGTGCTCAAGAAAGCTGTCAAAGTCACTGTAAGCTTTTCCGCCTTCCGCCAGGAATTCCTTTGCCTCCTCCAGCTTTTTGCTGTCCATATCGCATACCGCGGTTATCTCTGCTCCGGCGCTCTGCGCAAGCCTTACATAAGCCATTCCTCTGCCCAGCCCGAATACTCCAAGTTTTATCATGTTTATACCTCCAAAATAATTTTTTACCGTATCTCTTTTATTTCTGATTTTTCCTCTAGATTATTATTTTTGCTTTACCGCGCGTTTACGGCATCGCATTTTTTATATCGCCAACAGCACTATGGCGGCGGCTCCCACCGCAATGGACGCCACCTTGAGCCATGTGGGCTTCTCCTTGAAGAATACCATGGACACAACCGCGGTCAGCACGGCCAGTCCGCCGTTTACGCACGGATACAGCACCGCCGCGTCCATCCTGACGCTCAGAATATTGAGCATGGCATTGCCCACAAAGCTGCCGCAGCCCGAAACCGCCGTGATAAGCAGGGCTTTTAATATGTAAGACAGGTTATTACCCTTCGGCTCCGCCCCGGAGCAATGCCTCTCTTCTGCATGGCCGGAACGCTTTTTCCCCCATACAAAGACGCATAAAAAGCATATTGCGCTTATAAAGTACGCAAATGCCAGAAAAAAGCCGTCGCTGTGGCCGCCCGAATTCATCTGGTTGAGCTTTTGCAGCACCGCGGTGGACCCGTTTGCCGCAAATGCCACTCCCACCATTACAAGCCATACGGCATTTATCCTGCCGCCGTTGGACGTACTCATTGCCGAGAGAATAAATGTGGCGCACAGCAGGACAAGCCCGATGATGCCCGGATTGCTTATTCCTTCTCCGAAAAAAGCAAACGAATACAGCACCGGCACCGCCAGACTCATATTGAGTATTACCGATGTAAGCGACATGGGCCCGCGCTCATAGCAAAGGGCACCCAGAAAGGAAGCAAGGGCAAACAGCAAGCCGAAGGCAGCGGACATTATCACCGTCCGCGCATCCGGCAGCGCCGATACCCCGTAGAAAACAACGTTCAGCATCGCTGCAATAAAGCAAAAGCCCGCCTGATAAAGGCTCAGTCTCTCTCTTCGCATTTTAAGCTGAAACAATCTTGTCATTGCGCCGTTAAGGCAAAAAAAGCATACGGCAGCCGCCGTCATAATCAAGTTCATCTTTTCTCCTCACCCATATAAACCTCGGAAGGTATCAATATGTTTTTCATTTTACCGCCGGTTATGTACACGGCTATCTGTTCCATCGCAGCATACCCCTGCGCATAAGCGTTCTGCGCCACATATCCAAGCTCTATCCCCTGCTCCAAATAGCGCCTGTCGGCATCGGAGCGTTCATGCCCTATACAGTACATGGGCTTTTCCGCCGTAGCCGCCAGCTTGACTATGGCTGCTCCCGCCACATTGGTCTTACCGGTGCAGACATATATGCAATCCGGCAGACTGCCGCAGCGGCTTAGCTTCTTAGCAAGGAAGGATGCCGCAGCAGTATCGGAGAGTCCCTGCTCTATTATGCTTATTTTTCTCTCCGGGCAGTCCCTGAGCGCCGCGTCGGTAAACCCCCTTAGCCTGTTTGTTACCGATTCCCCCGCGTTCTCCGGGCTCACCGCAACGATACTGCGTATGCTTTTGTTGCCGCTTAATATCCCGGCCGCCATTGCCCCCTCGGAATAGCCGTCCGCTCCGACATACACGGCGGTATCGCACAGCGCTTCCTTTATAACTCCGTTGAGCATCACCACGGGCGCGTCAGGCAGGCTGACATGGGACGGATAAACTATATATGCGGCGCAGTCCGTGCCGCACGCTTCCGCCGCGCCTCCGGACGAACCGCAATAGCTGTATTTCAGCCGCACCTTTATGCCGCTTTGACAAAGCTCTCTGCAGCGCGCGTTTATACCGCGCACGGCTTCTTTCCAGAAGTATACCGGGCGGTTGGGAATTATTACGCCTATGCCTATGCCGTCCTCCGGGATATCGGAATTTTTATACTGCCGGTAAAGGCTGCGCACCTCGGCCGCCGTATTTCCCGAAAAACCGAAAGGGTCGCTCAGTATTTTCAATACCGCCGATTCGCTTATGCCCTTTATTCGGGCAATCTCTTTTATTATGTTCATTTATTCATACCGTCCGTATTCCGCAGGCAGATAACGCACGCCCTTTACGGCTGTATGCTTTACTGCTGCGCAAGTTCCGGGATCACCGCCTGATGTTCTATTGATTTTACCACCGCACCGGCGGAAAAAGTATGTACTATTTGCACAATTATTTTCTTGCGCAGGTTCAAATCAGCCATAATCCGTTATGCAGATGCGCAAAAATGTGATATTATTATCGGTGTACTTTTACGCATTTCTTTGCGGTGCCGTAACCTGCGCCGTCCGCCCGGCAGTAATAATCTGCCGCTGCGGTGACCGTGCGCGTCCTGATACTAAAGCATACTTATTAAGACAGGTGATTCTATTGCGTTCTTCCCGTCTTTACACGCTGATATGCTCCGCTCTGGCGGCTGCGCTTATGTGCGTCGCGGCGCAGCTGAGCATCCAGCTGGGCCCCATACCCCTGACGCTGCAGCTGCTGGCTGCGCTGCTGCTTCCGTTTCTGCTCCGCCCCTTTGGCGTCGCTGCCGCCATGGGTATATACATACTGGCCGGCCTTGCCGGGCTTCCCGTGTTTGCATCGGGCGGCGGAGGCATAGGCTACGTCCTTAAACCCAGCTTCGGTTTTGTTCTGGGCATGGCGGCTTTTGCCGTGCTGTGCTCCGTGCTTCACGGCAAGCTGCTGTCAAAGAACCTGTCCGGCTGGAAAACCGCCGCGGTGCGCGGCGTCATTATGCTGCTTACCGTGCTAGGAACCTATGCCGTCGGAGTTCTGTATATGTTTTTAATTCTCAACCTGACCGGCACGGAGGTAACCTTTTCCTACTGTCTGGCATACGGCGTGCTGCCGTTTATACTGCCCGATGTCATCAAATGCGCCATTGCCCTGGCTATTGTAACCCTGCTCCGTCCCGCTTTGGAAAAGGCGCATCTTATATAAAGGCAATCTGCCCGGACAAAAACACGCCTGCCGCAAAAATGTTCATTTGTCAATGATGTGAGACCGAAAAAGCGAAAGAGTTACGGGTTAGAAGATCGGTTTTGCTGACGGAGGGAGGGCGAAGCCCGACCGGAGTCAGCAAAACCGGGTGGATTCCAGCTCCTGT